>JAGQGA010000363.1 GCA_020432595.1 Anaerolineales bacterium
CCGAGGAAATTGCGGCGGCGCAATACGAGGTGGAGTTGGCACAAAAGGCGGAAACCGAAGCCAAAGAAGCCCACGTACAAATTTTGGTGTCGGACAGGCTGAGCGATGACCGGCGGGCGGAAATTGAACCCTCATTTGCGGCGCGGTCGCTGCAAGCGCAGGCGGATTTGGCGGCGGCGCAGGCCAAGCTGGATGAACTGGTCAACGGTAACGGCGACACGATTGCCTCTAATCAGGCCAGCGTGGCGGCGGCGGTGGCCGGGCGCGATGTGGCGCAGGCGCAGCTTGACCAGCTTCGGGAAGGGCCAACGGCGGCAGAGATTGCCTCCGCACAGGCGACGTTAGCCAGTGCTGAGGCCAGCCTGGACAGCCTTATGCGCGGAGCGACGGCGGCGCAATTGGCGGCGGCAGAAGCACAGGTGCGGCAGGCGGAGGTGCAGTTGGCGCTGGCGCAGTTGGCACTGGAGAAGGGGACGCTGGTGGCTCCGTTTGCGGGGTTGATAACGGCCGTTAATCTCTCACCCGGCGAACAAGCATCTGGCGTTGCCGTTGAAATGGTGGACATGGACAGCCTGGAAGTGGTGCTGGACGTAGATGAGGTGGATGTGGGGCAGGTGGCGGTGGGACAAACGGCCGTTGTCACCCTGGAAACATGGCCCGATGAGGAGATTGGCAGTGAAGTAACGGCCGTTGAGCCGAGCGCCACGGTTGACAGCAACGGCATCGTCAGCTTTGCCGTCCATTTGGGGCTGGGACAGACGGAACTGCCGGTGCTGGTGGGAATGACGGCCAACGCCAATTTGGTCACGGCTAACCGGGACAATGTACTGCTGGTGCCCAATTCAGCGATTCGGCTGGATAGAGACACGGGCGTGTACTCGGTGAACCAGGTGACGGGGCGAGATGAGACGGGTGGGGTGGTGGTAACGGCCGTTAACGTCACCATTGGCCTCAGCGACAACCAGTACACCCAAATCAGCAGCGGCCTCAACGAAGGGGATGAAGTCGTTTTGGGCGTGCTGACCGCTTCAGACAATGGTTTTAACGGCCCGCCCGGACCAGGGCTGCGGCGCTAGAGGTAACACCATGATCACGATGAAAAATATCACCAAATCGTATGAAATGGGCACCCAAGTCGTCCACGCCCTCAAAGGGGTTGACCTCCACATTGACAAAGGGGAATTTGTCGCCATCATGGGACCGTCTGGTTCGGGCAAAAGCACCCTCATGAACGTCATCGGCTGTTTGGATGTGCCCACCAGCGGCAGCTACATGCTTAACGGCACCGATGTCAGCACCCTGCACGACGACGACCAAGCCCGCATTCGCAACAAGGAAATTGGCTTCGTCTTTCAGCAGTTCAATCTGCTGCCGCGCACCTCAGCCCTCAAACAGGTGGCACTGCCGCTGATGTACGGCGGGGTCAGCCGCAGCGAACGCAACCAGCGAGCGCGGCAAGCTCTGGAAAAGGTGGGGCTGGGCGACCGCGTAGACCATCGCCCCGACGAGCTATCTGGCGGGCAGCAGCAGCGGGTTGCCATCGCCCGCGCCCTGGCTGGCGAACCCGCCATCATTTTGGCCGACGAGCCAACGGGTGCTTTGGACACACAAACTGGCAACGAGATTTTGACCCTTTTTCAGGAATTTAACCGCCAGGGCATCACCATTGTCATGATCACCCACGACCCGGAAGTGGCAGAAAAAGCACAGCGCACCATTTGGCTGCGGGATGGGTTGGTAGTAGAGAACTAGAGATTGGGGATTAGAGATTAGGGATTGGTCGCTTCGCTCGTGCCAATCGCCAATCTCCAATCCCCAATTAACCAATACATGAACCTGACAGAAAGTTTTTTAACCGCTTTGGACAGCATTAACGCCAATAAGCTGCGCTCCGTTTTGACAATGCTGGGGGTGATTATCGGGGTGGCGGCAGTGATCGCCCTGTTAGCCATTGGCAACGGCTTTAGCGCCAGCATTACCGACGAAATCACCTCGTTGGGGACAAACCTCATCAGCGTTTCCACCGACCGAGACAACAGCAACGGGTATGAGGCGCTGAGCCTGGATGATGTTACCGCCCTATCCAACCCGCTCAACGCCCCCGCCATTGCCGAGGTTGCCGCCTCCGTTCAGGGCAATCGGTTGGTAACATTTGGCGGACAATCTACGCAAACCAGCGTGGCAGGCGTAACCGCCAACTACTTAACCATCAACAATTTGGATTCATTCCAGCTTGGCGATGGCTTCACACAAACGGATTTAGACACAAAAGCGCGGGTGGCGGTTTTGGGAGCCGTCATTGCCTCCGATCTGTTTGGCGATACGTTTCCCATCGGCCAAAGCGTCAAAATTAATGGGGTGAGCTATGAAGTGATTGGCGTGATGGTGGAATCGGGCGGCGGGATTGGCGGCAACACCGATGATAATGTGTATATTCCGCTGACCACGGCGCAGGCGCGGCTGTATACCGACCGGACGCGCACGGGACAAAAGGCGGTGTCGTCTATTTCGGCTCAGGCGGCTTCATCTGAAAGCGTAGATGATGCCGTTACCCAAATCACGGAAACGCTGCGCCGTCAACACAATTTGGGTGTGGGGGATGAAGATGATTTCTTTATCTTTGACCAATCAATCTTGCTGGAAACGGCTGGCACTGTCACCGCCGCCCTGACTGCCTTTCTTGGAGCCATCGCCGGGATTTCGCTGGTGGTGGGCGGCATTGGGATTATGAATATCATGCTAGTCAGCGTCACCGAGCGCACCCGTGAAATTGGGGTGCGAAAAGCAATTGGGGCGTTAAAGCGGGATATTTTGGCGCAGTTCTTGCTGGAATCGCTGGTGCTAAGCTTGCTGGGCGGCATTATTGGCATTTTGCTGGGCTGGGGAGTGTCGGCTCTAGCGGGCAATTTGCTGGAAGTTAACACGGTGATTGACCCGGCTACGGTGGCTTTGTCAGCGGGGTTTGCCGCTGCCGTGGGGCTAATTTTTGGCATCTACCCGGCATGGCGGGCAGCCAGTTTGCGCCCCATTGAGGCTTTGCGCTATGAGTAAGCTACAAATTATTTGGCATATTCCGCTGCGTGGGCATACAAGTCGGCGGCTGTGAGGATAATTTCGGTGCCATCGGCAAAACGGATATTGGCTTTTGTCCCGTCGGGAGCGAGACTAACGGCCGTTAGTTGCGGCTGGGGAGAGAATACGGCTTCAATCTGTTCAGGGTGAACAGCTTCAAGTAGCCCTTTTGTTTGACCATCATCCGCAACAATTTCTATATCATAGGCTTCGTAGGGAAAGGTATAAACTTCTACAACGGCACCTAGCTCACCTTTGGAAAAAGAAGCTATTGGTTCTAAGAGCCGAACGGTTTGATATTTCTGAATTTCTTTTTTTAACATAAGGTTACTCTAACAATACATAAACGGTAATGAGTCTTGGATATGGTCGTAACTCACCCGATGAAAGACGATCATATTGCCAAATGGTTAACACATCTTCTGTACGACCATTGAAGCCAGTCAACGATAGCGTTACTTTGTATTTTTAACCAAACGGTGTGTCGCTCACAAAAACAGCCTCATGATTAGCGAGATTATTCAAAATGTGCTGTTTTAATGTCAACCAATTTGACAGATTATAGCCAAGTGTACTTTCAAAAACTCTGGCTTTATGCTGCCCCCGTTCGTTATCGGGGTTAAGAGCATAGTCCAAAAGTTTACTATCTTCTATGATGGCAGCGGCATAGTTGGGCAACAGGTTCATATGTATACGTATTATAGAAATTTAGGTAAGGTTTGGCTAGAATGAATAAGCAACGAGTGTTAGTAGTAGATGATGACCATGAGGTGGTGCGGCTGATGCAGGCGTATTTGGAACGGGCAGGGTATGAGGTGCTGGTGGCGTATGAGGGGGAAACGGCCGTTTATACCCTCCGCCGCGAAAAACCAGAGTTGGTACTGCTCGATTTGATGCTCCCTGGCCGCGACGGCATGGAAATCACTCGGCTGGTTCGCAGCGACCCCCAGCTTGCCCACATTCCCATCATCATGCTGACGGCGCGGGTGGACGACACCGACAAGATTGTGGGGCTGGAAATGGGCGCGGATGATTACATCACCAAGCCCTATAACCCCCGCGAAGTGGTGGCGCGGGTACGGGCGCGGCTGCGAAACCATGTCGAAACCGTTCAGCCCCCGCTTTTGGCAGTGGCCGGATTGGAGATGGATGTGGGTAAGCGGGAGGTGCGGATTAACGGCCGTTCTGCCCCCCTCACCGCCACCGAATTCGACCTCCTTCGCACCATGCTGGAACAACCCGGCTACGTCTTCACCCGCGACGAACTCATCCGCCGGGCATTGGGAGATGACTTTGAAGGCATTGACCGCACCCTCGACAGCCACATCCGCAACCTGCGCCGCAAAATCGAGCCAGATTCCAAAAACCCCACCTACATCCAAACCGTCTATGGCATTGGCTATAGGCTCATAGAAAGTGCAGCCAGTAATCGGTAATCAGTAATCAGTTTACCGATTACCGATTACCGATTACTGATTACCGATCATGTTAAATCGCCTCTGGGTACGGCTCAGTTTAATCATTGTTGGCGTTGGGCTGCTCATTCTCGGCTCCGCCTTCACCATCGAATTTGCCAGCCGCCTGTGGGAAAGCCAGTCACCCGTGTCGCTGGAGCAAGAGGTGGCCGAAGCCATCGGGCAATTGCCAGACGAAACAGTCGCCCGACTGCGCGAGCGCATGGCGCAAAATGCCACCCGTGCTGCCACCACCGTCATCATCAGTGCCTCCATCATCGGCGTGGTCGCCGGTGTCCTTCTTAGCCGCAGCCTGACCGCCCCACTGCAAAAGCTAGAAACGGCCGCTAATGCCATCAAAGCCTACGACTACAAACAGCGGGTTCCCGTGGAAGGCAGCCAGGAGTTGGTGGCGGTGGCGACGGCGTTTAACGCCATGGCCGAACGGCTGGATGAATCGGAAACGCTGCGGCGCAACCTGCTGGCCGATGTGGCCCACGAGCTGCGCCACCCGCTGCACGTCTTACAAGGGAATTTGCACGCCATTTTGGACGGGGTGTATGAGCTAAGTGAGGCGGAAATCGGCCGTTTGCTGACGCAAACGCAGCATTTGACGACGCTGGTCAACGACCTGCACGAATTGGCGCAGGCAGAAGCGCACCAACTGCCATTGCATCTACAGCCGGTGGCGATTGGGGAGTTGGTGAAGGAAACGGCCGTTTCCTTCAAACCTACCGCCGCCGCCAAAACCATCACCCTCACCGTGGAACTGCTGGGAGCCATGCCAACGCTCCAACTCGATCCCCAGCGGCTGCGCCAAGTCCTCAACAACCTCCTCAGCAACGCCCTGCGCTACAGCGAAGCAGGCGGCCATATCGTGGTCAGCGTGGAGCAGCAGCCGCCGCACCTGCTGGTGCGCGTGCGCGACGACGGCCAGGGCATTGCCCCAGATAAACTCCCCTACGTGTTTGACCGTTTTTACCGAGGCGACACCGCCCGCAGTCGCGGCGACGGCATTGGCCTGGGGCTGGCAATTGCGAAGGCGATTGTGGAGCAGCATGAAGGAGAATTAACGGCCGTTTCGGCCGGCCTCAGCCACGGCTCCACCTTTACCATTTCCCTCCCTTTACGCTAGAATAATCTGCAAACAAAAATGGGACGCAGATTTACCTGATTTGCCTGATACTAAAATCAGGATCATCAGGAAAATCTGTGTCCTATTTCCCCAAAGGAAAGGATTATGTTAATTGCCAAAGACAGATTTATTGGTTTGGAAACCGTTGCTCACCTTTGCACCGGCGGCGAAAGCCCCATGCTCAAATCCCACCACGACCGGCTGGGGCAATTTTTGGCCGACAAAGCGCTGGGTGAGGAGGCGCGGGCGCGGTTTGAAGCGGTTCAAGCCCGGTGCAAGCAAAAAACGGCCGTTTTG
>JAGQGA010000364.1 GCA_020432595.1 Anaerolineales bacterium
GGCGAAGCCGGTGCCTATTCCGAACAAGCCGTGCGCCAACATTTTGGCCCCGATGTAAAAACCTTGCCTTGCCGCACTTTTAACGATGCCTTTCACGCCCTGCAAGAGCATCGCGCCACCCACGGCATGTTGCCCGTCGAAAACACCC
Source organism: Anaerolineales bacterium (assembly GCA_020432595.1). The sequence goes on from JAGQGA010000364.1 coordinate 149, forward strand.
TTGCCGGAACCGTTACCCCCGTCTATGACCTGCTAGTAGACCATGACATGTACATTCAAAGCGAGGTCATTGTCAAGGTCGAGCACTGCCTCATGGCTCCTCCCGGTACCAAGCTCGAAGACATCAAGTATGTTAAATCCCATTACCAGGCGCTAGGACAATGCGAGCAAACGCTGCGCCGTATGAAGCTTGAGCCAATTACCCATTACGATACCGCTGGTGCCGCCCGCGATTTGGCCGAACACCCTGAACCCCACACGGCCGCCATTGCCAGCGCCCTGGCCGCTAAAACCTACAATCTGGAAATCCTTGTACACCATCTGGAAGACATGGATTTTAATTACACCCGCTTCTTTGTCCTTGACCCCACCCCTCCGCCGCGTCAGGATCCCAGCAAAACCTCGATTATTTTCACCACCCGCCACGTCCCCGGGGCGCTGTATGATGTGATGACTGAATTAGCTAAAGAAAAGGTCAACATGTCTAAGATTGAGTCACGTCCGCGCCGCAACCGCCCCTGGCACTATCTGTTTTATGTGGACATTGAGGGGCATCAAGATGACCCCAACATTCAGCGAGCACTGCTGGGCATTCTCAAACGCGCCGCCTTCTTGAAGGTAATCGGCTCTTATCCGGCCGCCGAACTCCCCGGCGCACACCGGTGATGCGGTGGGGAGTAGGGAGTAGGGAGTAGGGAGGCGAACACCCTACACCCACTCCCTACTCCCCACTGTCCCCCACTGCCAACGGCCGTAAATCCACCACATCCCCATCCCGCTGCCCCGGCACCACCACCTGTAGCCGCTGCCCCGAAGCCACCAAATACAGCCCAATTTCAATTGGATATGACCCTGCACCCACATCGGGCGGCAATTCCAAGCGGTAGCTGTCCACCACCACCTCTTCCGGCACCCAGCGCGTGGTCGGGTATTGCCCTTGCTGCGGAGCCACATCCTGTTGCCAAAGACAGCAACTTCCGTCGGGGTGGAGTAGGTGGACAAAAACGGTGTAGTCAGCGGCCGGCTGCGCCACTGCCTGCCACAGCAGCGTTAGCTCATAGCTGCCGTCATCGTTGGGATTCAAATTGTAGCCGCGCAGGGCGATTTCGTTGCCGAAGGTGGCAGCCAGCGGGAATTCAGCCCTGGGCAGATCAAAAAGCCGGTTCGCCTGCTCAATTTGCAGCAGCCCTAAATCTGCCTCCGCCACTGTGTTATTGTTGCTATCCAGCAGCCGCAAATGAAGCTGGTATTGCCCCGTTTCAAAGCTATCGGGCACGCGCTCACTCAGGCGGTCAATAACAAATTGGGGCGTTTGCCAGTTGGCAAACGGATAGCTGCCGTGAACGGGCTGGGTGTCAAACAAAATCCGCCCGGTGTTGTCGGGGCGAATGAGTTCCAGGCGGGTGGTGAGCGTTGGCAACGGAGCCATTGCCAACCACCACAAGGCCAATTCCACCCGTTCACCAGTAGTAACGGCCGTTTTTCCCCGCTCCACCCCCACCAATTCCAACCCCGGTCGCACCATCAGGTTCAGCGATTGCGGCGGCTGCGGCAAGGGGTCTGGCGGCACACCCGCCACCACCGTTGCCCCAGGCACCACAAAACCATCCCCTGCATAGCGGCCGGCCGCATCCAGCCGCGACAGCCGCGCCCCGCTGTTGGGGGCAAACCAGCCTAATCGCACTTGGTAGCTACCCGGTGGCGTACCCGGCGGCAGCGGCACATCCACCTGCTGCACCAGCCGTTCCCCTGCCGCCCATTGCGCCGTTGGGTAAGCCGACGGCTCCATTTGGCTCCAGCGGTGGCCCCACTGGTCTTCAAGGTGGAAAAACGGCCGTATTTCATCCCCCGGCACCCCATCAATGCGCCAGTAGAGCGTCAGCGGCACCGTTTCCCCCGCCGTACCGCTGCCAACTTCAACTCCCAGCAGGGTGACGGCATTGCCAAAGTTAACATTAATCGGGTTGGCGGGCGTTGGTTCGGCGGCAGCGGGCAGTTCGTAGACGGAAAAATCGGCCGTTTGCAGCAGCGGCGGCGGCAACAGTGGCTTCGCCCAGTCAGGGGCTGGGCTGTTGTGAGGGTAGATAATGAGGGCTGGCTGATCGGTAGGCAACGGCAGCACCTGGCTCCCGACCAGCCACTTCACCCGCTCATAGTCGCGGCTCAAAAAGGCGAGCGTGGGGTGCTGGTAATGGAGCGCGGCCACGTAGATCTGCTTGCCGCTCGTGTCGGTTTGGTTGAGGTAAGTGGAAACGGCCGTTAAATCCCCATCATTTTCATAAAACAGCGCTGGGTCTGCCGCCCACTGCCCAAAATAGGTGCGCCAGGTAGTGGCAAGGCCGGTGAGAAGGAGGGGGGTGAGGAGAAGAAGGGAGTAGGGCGTGGGGTGTGGGGTGTGGCGCAGGTCACACCCCACACCCCACGCCCTACTCCCCACACGCCATGCCCCACGCACCACGCTTTCCAGCCCAATGGCGGGCAGGTAAAAGACAAACGGAATCAGCCCAATGGCGCGAAGATTGCTGGGGACGATTTCGCCGAGGGCAAGGGCGGTGGGCAAAATCATGAGGAAGGGTGCCAGAATGAGCAATAAACGGCCGTTTTGCTCCCAATCGCGCCGGGGCCAGTTACGCCAGCACATCAGCCAGCCGATGAGCAGGAAGGGGGCGAGGAGGGGGGGGAATAACGGCCGTTCTGCCACATTAAACCGCACATACGGGTCGCCGCGCCAGAAAAACATCCCCAGCGATTTGCCATAGCTGGCGACAATCGCCTGCCAACTGGCGGCTTGCCCCGGTGCCACCTGCGTAATCCGCACCAAAAACGTTTCCGGGTGCTGCCAGAAGTAAAGCAGCAGCGGCAGCAAAACCAGCAGCCCCACCCCTGCCCACGCCGCCAACTGCCCCCACCGCCGCTGGGAGCGCAGCAGGGGAATGGCGGCCAGCCCCAGCAGCACGGGGAAAAGCCGCACCGCCAGATAGGTGTAGCCGCCCAGCCCCAGCAGCACGCCGCTGGCAAGCAGCCAACGCCACTGCTGCCGCCGCAGCCCGCGCAGCAGTGTTGCCGCCACCAATGCTTGCAGCAGTGGTTGCGTGATGGCGCGAAAACCCAGCCGACTAAAAACCAAATGCCAAAAGCTGACGGCCAGCAGCATGACGGCCAGCAGTGCCACCACCCGCCCGAGTCGCAGTTCGCGCCCCAGCCAATAGGTGGCGGCGACGGTGAGCAGGCCGACAAAAGCGGCCGTTAGCCGCAGCGCCAGCACGGTGCTGCCAATGAGCCGCATGAGTCCGCCTGCCAAATAAAAAAAGAGGACTTCTTTGCCGGTGTAGCTGGGGATAAAAATCGGCCGTTCGCCCTGCCAGCCGATCTCGCTGGCAAGAATGGCGTTGGCGGCTTCGTCATAGTGCAGACCGGGTGGGGTGGTGGTGAGGTGGGGAAGGCGAAGAACGGCCGTTACCAACAGCGTCAACACCAAAAGCAGCCAAACCTGATTGCGGGTAAGCCATTGCATGAACAGGATTGTAGCGATCTCCCCCTCGTTCGTCGAAAGCAGGCAAGTAACAAGTCGCAAGTCACGTTAGCCAACAAAACTTACTACCTGCCACTTGTTACTTGCCACCTTCTTGTGAAAAACGCTACAAGCGTAGGTTTTGCGTAGGTTTGGCGTAGGTCGCACGTACAGCACAGTTGTTCAATCTAACATATGATAAGCAGCAAGGGTAAAAATCTCTTCTTCTTCTCCTCCTTTTTAAAAGAGAGTCAGGTTTCGGCGTTCCTGACTCTCGCAAAAACAATAGGCCGCTCCAATGGGGCGGCCTTTTTGATCCCAATGTAACTGCCAATCTATTGCCATTAATGGTGTCCAATCTCTCCAAGAAAGACTTCTCCAAACTTACTATCGTATTTAGTCTTTATGCTCCATGCCGCTAGAAAATCCGTGCTATAATCCCCAGTCGAGGTGCGTATGATGATTTTGGAAGCAAAGAGCAATCATTTTCAGGGGATTGAGGTAGATATGGGGTGCTTGCCGGGAGAAACGGCCGTTTTTCAACAGCAGCTTGCCCACTCCCTCAACATTTGGCGCGACGGCGGCTTCAAGCTGGTCTGGCTGCAAATTCCCATCACCCAGGCCAATTTGATACCAACGGCCGTTGATGCTGGGTTCAGATTCCACCACAGTGATGAAAATTACCTCATGTTGGTCTACCAAATCCAGCCTGATGCCTTTATTCCCCCCTACGCCACCCACTATATCGGCGCGGGCGGGGCGGTGATCAACGACAAAAACGAGCTACTCGTTATTTGGGAGCGGTCGCACAGCCGCCGCTATTACAAACTACCTGGCGGAGCCATTCACGCGGGCGAGCATCTGGCCGATGGCGTGATGCGCGAAGTGTTTGAAGAAACCGGCATTCGCACCAAATTTGAGTCGCTCGTTTTTTTTCGCCATTGGCACGGCTACCGCTATGGCAAATCCGACATCTACTTTATCTGCCGCCTCACGCCGCTCAACAGCGACATCAACATGCAGTTAGAAGAAATTCAGGAATGCTTCTGGATGCCTGTAGAAGAATACTTAACCCACGAAAATGTCGGGCTGTTTAATCGGCGTATTGTCGAGATGGCAATCAATGGGCAAGGGCTAGTGCCGGGCTGGTTTGATGGCTACGAACCCGATCCAATGTCGCGTGAACTGTTTTTACCTAGGGCAAAAGCCGAATGAGTACGACTTACGTAGCGATTGACGTGGAAACAACCGGGCTGGATGCCCGTAAAGATGCCATTATTGAGGTGGCGGCAGTGGCGTTTCGGGAGAATGACATTCTCGATGAGTATACGACGTTGCTGAACCCGATGCGGGAGCTATCGGAGTTTGTGACGCAGTTAACGGGGATTACGCAGGGGATGGTGAATGAGGCCCCGACGATGTTTAAGGTGCGCCCCCGGCTGAAGTCGCTAATGGCTGACCATGTGCTGGTCGGCCACAACGTGGATTTTGACCTGGGGTTTTTGACGGAGGAGCGGCTGGGGGTGGGCAACCACCGGATTGACACGCTGACGCTGGCGACGATTTTGCTGCCAAACGCCGGCCGCTATAACCTCGAATCGTTGGCCTATCACCTGAATTTGGCGCAGGTGGGGAATGGACAGACGCACCGGGCGTTGGACGATGCCGAGTTGACGATTGAGCTATTTTTGGCGCTGAAGGAACGGGCGCTGGCGCTGCAACTATGGCAGCTTGAGGAGATTGTGCAGGCGGGGCGCAAGCTGGGGTGGCCGGAAACGCTCTTTTTTGAAGAGGCGCTGGCGGCGCGGGCGCGAACGGCGTTTGAGGAGGGGGAACTGCGCCACAAGGGGCGGGGAAAGCGACTCTATGACCCGCCGAAGCTGGAAGGACGGCCGTTTACGCCCCGCGAAGAACCCATTGCCCTTGATGTGGAGATGGTCGCTTCCCTGATCAAGCCGGGCGGCAGTTTTAGCCAATATTTCCCCGACTTTGAGTTTCGGCCGCAGCAGGTGGCGATGCTGGAAGCGGTGGCCGATGCTTTTAACCACGGCGACCATTTGCTGATTGAGGCGGGAACGGGGACGGGCAAAAGTATGGGGTATTTGATCCCGTCGGTTTTTTGGGCGGTGGAAAACGGCCGTCGCGTGGTTATTTCCACCAACACCATCAATCTGCAAGACCAACTGATGGGCAAGGATTTGCCACTGTTGCAAAAGTTGTTGCCGTTTGAGATACGAACGGCCGTTCGTAAGGGCCGCAGCAACTACCTCTGTACTCGACTCTTCCAGCAAATGCGCCA
>JAGQGA010000365.1 GCA_020432595.1 Anaerolineales bacterium
GGCGGCTGGGGTTTGTTTCCACTCCATGCAGGCCATCGAGCCAGACAAGGTGGAATTGGCGGCGTATGAAGTGGAGAAACGGCCGTTTCCCCGCCGCGCCCTCGCCATCCTCCTCGACAAACAAACCAGCCGCACCTACGAAGCCATCGTCAATCTGACCCACAACCAGGTTGAAAGCGTCAGCCACATTCCTGGTGTCAAACCTGGCGTTTTGCTGGAAGAGATGGAAGAGGCCGAAGCCGTTATCAAGGCCAACCCCGAATTTCAGGCGGCGTTGCGGCGGCGAGGGATTACCGATTTTGAGCGCGTGAGCGTTGACCCTTGGGCTCCTGGTTATTATGGCGACCCGCTGGAAGATAAACACCGCCTCAGTCGCGGTGTCCCCTACCTGAATGAGCAAATTGGCGACAACTTTTACGCCCGTCCCATCGAAAATCTGCTCGTTTTAATTGACATAAATAAGATGGAGGTGGTGCGGGTGGATGATTTTGCCCCTGTGCCAGTGCCACAGGAATCGGCCGATTTTCTGACGGGTTTATCGTCCCGCACCGATGTCAAGCCGCTGGAAATTACCCAGCCAGAGGGGGTGAGTTTTACGGTGGAGGGTTGGCAGATTCGCTGGCAAAAGTGGCAGATGCGGATTAGTTTTAATCATCGGGAAGGGTTGGTGCTGCATCAGGTGGGGTATGAGGATAACGGCCGTTTACGCCCCATCCTCCATCGCGTCTCCCTGGCCGAAATGACTGTACCTTATGGCGACCCTGGCTTGTCCCAATACCGTAAAAATGCCTTTGATGCGGGTGAATATGGGCTGGGCATGTTGACCAATTCGCTGGAACTGGGCTGCGATTGCCTGGGCGAGATTTATTATTTTGATGCCGATTTGGTCACGATCAATGGGCAAGTGCGGACGATCAAAAACGCCATTTGCCTGCACGAGGAGGATGCCAGCCTGCTGTGGAAGCATGTGGATGTGCGAGCCAAGGGGGTAGCGGTGCGGCGGTCGCGGCGGCTGGTTGTGTCTTTTATTGCCACGGTGGGCAATTATGAGTATGGTTTTTACTGGTGTTTTTATCAGGATGGCAACATTCAGCTTGATGTGCGGCTGACGGGGATTTTGCAGACGGGAGCCTATGTGGAGGGGGATGTGCCGAGGTTTGGTTCGCGGTTAAACGGCCGTTTATATGCCCCTAACCACCAACATTTCTTTTGCGTGCGCCTGCATACGGCCGTTGATGGCTCCCGCAACACCGTCGTCGAAACCGACACTCTGGCTGCTCCTGCCGATGAGTCCAATCCCCACGGCAACGCCTTTTACGCCCAAACCACTCCCCTGCGCCATGAGCAAGCCGCCCGACGCCTCATTGACCCCTTCGCCGCTCGCACCTGGAGCATCACCAATCCCAACAGCCACAACAAAGTGGGGCAGCCCGTCGCCTACAAGCTCATCCCAGGCGAAAACAGCCTCCCCTTCGCCCAGCCCCACGCCTACATCAGCCAACGAGCGGGGTATATGTTCAAACACCTGTGGGTGACACCCTATCACCCTAACGAAAAATACCCAGGCGGCGCATACCCCTATCAGTCCCCTGGCGGCAATGGCTTGCCCCAATGGACGGCGCAGGATCGCTCGGTGGACAATGAGGATATTGTGGTTTGGTATGTGATGGGGCATACGCATGTGCCGCGCTTGGAAGATTGGCCGGTGATGCCGGTGGCAACGATTGGTTTCTGGCTCAAGCCCAGCGGCTTTTTCGCCCAAAGCCCAGCAATGGATGTGCCAGCCAGTCTGCCACACCATTGCCATATGCCGGAACAATAGGGGCATTGTTTGTAGAGATTGGAGATTGTTTGAATCTCCAATCTCCAATCTCTACTTACTCCGAGCGCACCAAAGCGGCAGGGCGTTGGCGCAACAACTGTTCAGCCTCGGCCACAATCTGGCGCACAATGTGGCCGGCCGGTTCCTGCGAACCGATCAACCCAACCCCCAAGCCTGCACTAATATCCACCACCTCTTTATCTTGTGCTTTGGCTCCTGCCTCCAACTCTTGCCGTAACGCAGCCTGTTGCTCACGAATCTCAGCCCCACGATTATCCCAAGTGGTATTAAACCGGTTTCGCAATACGCGGTCGGCAATGCCATCCGGGAAGGAAGCATCGCGCACCTGGTCGTAAACCGAGGTGCGGATGGTGTCGTCAGTCGTGGCGGCCAATACTGCTTGCTGTTCCCAGGCACCGCCACCCCACTCATCGCTGGCAACAAAGCGTGTCCCCAATGAGACACCCGATGCGCCTAATATTAAGACCGCTGCCAGCCCCCGCCCATCTGCAATCCCACCTGCCGCCAGCACGGGAATATCGCCCACGCTATCCACGACGGCCGGCAGCAAAGCCAACGTACTCGCCATTCCCGTATGCCCACCCGCTTCCGTTCCCTGGGCAATGATGGCATCTACACCCGCTTGGGCGGCACGCTTGGCCTGAGCCAAGCTTTGCACCTGGGCAAAAACCCGCACCCCGCGTGCCTTAGCCGCCGCCACATAGGGGGTTGGGTCAGCAAAGGAATGGTTGATGACGGCAACTTGCTCATCCAGTGCCACCTGGACCAGATCGTCAATGTTGGGAAATGACGAGACGAAACCGACGCCAAACGGCCGTTCCGTCAAAGCGCGAGCAGCACGAATTTGCCCACGCAGCCAATCCGGCCCGCCGCCGCTGGTGCCGCCAATCATGCCGAAGCCACCCGCATTAGAAACGGCTGCGGCCAATGTCGCGGTTGCCGTACCACCCATGGGGGCATTCAAAATTGGGTGGGCAATACCCAGAAGATCGCACAAACGAGTATGAATCATGGTTCTTTCTAATAGCAAAAGGTTTAACCGGTGGTCTTGACCAAATGGCAAGCTACCCAATGGCCGGCCGACACTTCCGTAAACGCTGGCTCAACCTCATAGCAAACCGGCTCGGCCACTGGACAGCGGGTATTAAAATTGCAGCCCTGCGGCGGGTTGGCGGGGCTGGGCACATCTCCCTGCAGCACAATACGCTCCCGCCGCGCCTCAAACAGCGGGTCGGGAACGGGAACGGCCGAAAGTAGTGCCTTCGTATACGGGTGCAACGGGTTATAGTATAGACTGCGCCGATCCGTTAGCTCCACAATTTTGCCCAAATACATCACCGCAATCCGGTCGCTGATGTGGCGCACCATGCTCAGGTCATGGGCGATGAACAAGTAAGTTAGCCCCAACCGCTCTTGCAGTTCCTCTAACAAATTCACCACCTGCGCCTGAATAGATACATCCAGCGCGGCAATGGGTTCATCACACACAATAAAATCGGGATTAATCGCCAAGGCGCGAGCGATACCCACCCGCTGCCGCTGCCCGCCGGAAAATTCATGTGGGTAGCGGCTGATAAAGTGTGGGTTAAGGCCAACCAGATAGAGCAGCTCTTCAACCCGATCACGCCGCTCCGCGCCGCGTGCCAGCCCAAAGATGTCCAACGCCTCGCCAACGATGCTGCCTACCGTCATGCGGGGATTAAGAGAAGCATACGGGTCTTGAAAAATGAGCTGCATCCGCCGCCGTATCTGCCGCATTTCTTCGCCGCGCAGCGTCGCTAAATTCTTGCCTTCCAGCATCACCTCCCCAGCGGTAGGTGGGTACACCTGCAAAATGGTGCGCCCGGTCGTGGATTTGCCGCAGCCGCTTTCGCCCACCAGCCCCAAGGTCTCACCCTGGTAAATATCAAAGCTCACGCCGTCTACAGCTTTGACATCCCCCACATGCCGCCGAAAAACGCCCCGCGTGATGGGAAAATACTTCTTTAGGTCTTTGACCTGCACCAGCACCGAACGGTCATGCTGCTTGGACATAGGTCCACACTCCTTTTGTCGCCTCTTTTTCCCAGCACGCAACCTGGTGATTGCGGCCAATGGTTTCTAAAACGGGGTTCTCGTCCAGACAACGTTGGGTTGCATAGCTGCATCGCGGGGCAAAGGGGCATCCGGCCGGCAAATGTGCCAGGTCGGGCGGCTGGCCGGGAATAGAAAACAGCTTCGTTCCCCGCTCTGAATCCAGTCGCGGCAGCGAGCCTAATAAACCCAGGGTGTAGGGATGGCGCGGCGTGGTGTAGAGCGTTTCGACACGCGCATCTTCGATCACGTACCCGGCATACATCACCAGAACCCGCTGCGCCAACCGCGCCACAACGCCCAAATCATGGGTAATCCAAATCACAGCCATGCCGAGGGCTTCCTGCAACTGTTTTACCAAATCCGTGATTTGCGCCTGGATGGTGACATCCAAAGCCGTGGTAGGTTCGTCGGCAATCAGCAGCACGGGGTTGCAGGAAAGGGCCATAGCGATCATGGCTCGCTGGCGCATCCCACCAGAAAATTGATGCGGATAGTCGTCTAATCTATCCTCGGCATTAGGAATACCGACCATGCTCAACAGTTCGGCTGCCCGTGTACGAGCTTGCTCTGAGTTTAGTCCCTGGTGCCGTTCCAGTGCCTCCATAATCTGAAAGCCAACCTTTAGCACCGGGTTGAGGGAGGTCATGGGGTCTTGGAAAACCATGGCAATTTCAGCCCCACGGATTTGCTGCACCTCTATTTCGCTGAGCTTAAGCAGGTCACGGCCGTTAAAGATGACCTCACCCGCCACGATTTCGCCCGGCGGTTCGGGGATGAGCCGCATGACGGAGAGCATACTAACGCTTTTGCCGCTGCCGCTTTCGCCCACAATTCCCAGCGTTTCCCCCGTACCCAAGCTGTAGGTGATGCCATTGACCGCACGCACAATCCCTTCTTCGGTGTTGAACTGCGTGGTCAGGTTGCGTATTTCTAGTAGATTTGCCAAGGTGAGTTTCTCCTTTTCACTTTCTGTGGCTACTCACGCAAAAATGTTCGTGCGCCTACAAACTGTTGGCACAAATGGGGCACCGTTTGGATGTCGTCTTCATACACGCCATTGCGGGCAACGGAGGCGTGTAAGATGCGCCAATCACCCAAGCTAATGCCAACATGGGTGATGGCCCGGCCGCCTGTTTGGCGTTGGTTACCAAAGTAGAGCAGATCACCGGGTTGGAATGGGGGCTCCACGACTCGCCCAGCTTTATATTGCATATCGGCATCGCGGGGTATGATGACACCCACCAGGCGATGGGTCAGTTGTGCCAAACCGGAGCAGTCAAGACCCAAACTGGTGCAGCCGCCCCACAAATAGGGAACCCCGATAAATTGGGCGGCATCTTGTATGATCTGTTGGCGCTGGGCAAAGCCAGTTTGGGGCAAGGTGTCGAATGGCCGGAGGTTGGCTATGGGTGTCCAACCGGTTGACCCACCTGCTAGGGAAAGTTGTGCCCAAGTGTTGTTTGTTTGCGTGACACAAACGGCCGTTCCTGCCAGCGCACGCCCCACCAGCAAGGCCGTCTCGTCGGGGGATTGGCGCAAGAGGGCAATGGGGCTGCTGACGAGGTGGGTGGGGGAGAAAACGGCCGCTTCTCCCATATAACTGCCATACACCCAGCCCCAATACCCATCATCCTGCCGCACATACACCCACTTTCCCTGCTCCAGAAGCTGCTCCACCCGCATCCCCTGCACCAACTGGCTCACCATCTCCGCCTGGAACGATGGTTTGGCATACAAACCCGTCACATTAGTCGCCACCTGCAAAAATTGCCCCGTTTGGCACCGCCTCACCCGCACCGCTCCGGCCGTAAAAGCTAAATCAGGGAATTGTTCGGTTAGAGTGTCATGAACGGCCGTTAACGTCTCCCCATCCAGCACGCTCCCCACCAAAGCATACCCATTCTCGCCCACAGCCTCTGCCTCAAGTTGGCAATGGCATAGGCGCGTATCACTATATTTTTGGGAAACTTCAGCTAATGCGGCACGAACTTGAACCAATATCG
>JAGQGA010000366.1 GCA_020432595.1 Anaerolineales bacterium
TTGGAAGAAGCGGCCGTTTCTTTCCGGCAGCAGTTTGGCGAACAATACCAATGTACGGCCACAACTCCCATCAGCCGCCGCACGCTGGAAACGATTTTGCAAGAGGTGTATGGGTATGTCATTGACACGACGCTGATTCAGGAACATCCGGAACTGGGCAAATATCGCACCGTTTTTTTCCAGGGTAAGCAGCCCCGTTTGCTCATTAACCCGGCGCTATATGAACGGCAGGCGCGTTTTTTGCTGGCGCGGGAGTTGGGCTACCAGTTTTTAGGGCTAACAGAGCGATCCACAACATCCACCCCGGATCAAATCCAGTCGTTCCAGCAAATTTTGAATGATTTTAAGGCGGCGTATTTTGCTGGGGCGGTGTTGATGCCAAGAACGGCCGTTCTTGACGACCTCCAACGCTTCTTCAACCTTCCCACCTGGGATCCACGCCCATTGGAACAAATGCTCACCGCCTACCACGTCACCCCCGAAATGCTGCTCTACCGTTTTAGCGAACTCATCCCCCAGTTTTTTGGCATCAAGCTCCACTTTTTGCGCTTTCACCACACGCGGGGTAGCCGCACTTACCAACTTATCAAACAACTCAACATGAACCGGCTGCTGGTACCCAGTGGCATTGGATTGCACGAACACCACTGCCGCCGCTGGCTGTCCATCCGGCTGCTGCAAGAGCTGGAAGAACATATTACCGAACAAGCAGTACAAAACCTGACGATGGATGATGTTCCGGCCGGCGTGCAGATGTCCGAGTTTCTTGATTCACGGGATCGCTTTTTGTGCATTGGCTTTGCCCGGCCGTTGGTGCTTTCGCCCAATGTCAACAGCAGCGTCATCGTTGGCTTTCGGGTAGATGCCGAACTCAAAAACATCATTCGTTTTATGGATGACCCTGCCATTCCCCAGCGCATCATCAACGAAACGTGCGAGCGCTGCCCCTTAACGGCCGAGCAATGCCAGATGCGGGCGGTGACACCGGTGCTGCTGGAAGCCCAACAGCATGAGCGAGAACGTAAAGTTACGCTTGACCGACTCAAGGCTATGTTTCGCGCCGAGCGAAATTCTTGACAGATGAAAACATCTGTGCTAACGTGTCTGCGATTTAACTAGAGAAAAAGGTTCTGAATAGGGTGAAACAAGCAATAACACAACAACAACAAGGTAGACTGCTGGCTGGCAGCTGTTTTGTTTTGCTGCTCCACAGACCCGTGAATCTTCCAGGTTGCTAAAGCAATTTGGGTTTCGTTTGATGATGAAGAGGCGCGGGCTTATACAGTCCACGCCTCTTTTTGTTTACCATTGGGAGGTCGTCTAATGGCAGGACACCTGACTTTGAATCAGGTAATGGAGGTTCGAACCCTTCCCTCTCAGCCTACCACACCAGCAGCGGTGGCTGCTGATGTATGAGGTGACACCGTGGTGCCTGCTGTTCTCCTTTTAAATGTGACCTATGAGCCACTGGCGGTTATTCCGCGCCGCCGGGCGATGTCGCTTTGGCTGCGCGATGTGGTGGATGCAGCGGCCGAAGATGAGTTGGTGATCCAGGGAGCTTGCTCAACGCTTCATGTTCCCACGGTGCTGCGGCTGCGGCGGTATGTGAATGCGCCGCGCAGGGGAGTGCGTTGGACGCGGCGCGGGGTGTTGCAGCGAGATGATTATTGCTGCATTTATTGTGCTGTTCGTTCAGGGGATATACGTGGCGGCCACCGAATGGGGAAGAATGATTTCACCGTAGACCATTTGTTGCCCATTAGCCGTGGCGGGCGTAATACCTGGCCTAATACCGCTTGTGCTTGCCCTGCTTGTAACCAGCGTAAAGGCAACCGAACACCGCATGAGGCGGGCATGAAGCTGCTGTGGGAACCCAAAACACCACGGGTACATTATTTGGTGGCATCGGGTGATATTCCGGAAAGCTGGAAGGTGTATCTGGAACTGTAGACAAAGAGAAAGGGGAGAAAACGGCCGTTTTCTCCCCTTTTAGCTTGGTAATCTACACGCAAGCACGTGGCACGTCCTCACGTGGGTTAGCTTTCTTTTAAATCCTTGGACAACGCATTCACTTTGCGGGTCAGTGCGGCCACTTTCTTGTTCAGTTCTTCAATGTCCGAACGAGTAGGAATATTGAGGCTGTGCAGAGTTTCTTCCACCCGACGTTCAAAGTTGGTTTGGGTTTCTTCAACAGATTCTTTAACCTGCTTGCGGCGGCTCGTAACCAATTCATTAAACGCCTCGCGGCCACCCTTTTCCAGTTCAGCCCCTTGCTTGACAAGGCGATTCGTAAATTCACCAAAGCGATCTTGCGCCTCATCTGTCATTTCGGCAAACTTTTCTTGGGCAACGGCAAATCTGTCTTGGGCAACGGCAAAAACGCCTAAGCCAGCCTGGAATACTTTGTGAGCCATTTCAAATACAGGGTTTGTTTCCTCTACCAATTCTTCGTGTACAACAACAGTCTCGGTCATTTTGGTCTCCTTCAATCAAGAGCTACGGCTCTTGTTCATGTTATTTTTAGTTCATGACGCACCGCGTCAATACACCTGTATCATAACGCAGTGCGTCATGGATGTCAAGACCCAATTTAGCAAAATTGTTGTTTTACTGGGGTGATCTAGCTAGGCTTGAGTGATGATGGAAAAAGATAAACGTATTTTGCAACATATTGAGCAGGATGCTTTTGCCAATTGGCTAGAGGCAAAGATTGAGGAGATTCGGGCAGGCTATAGTCGGGTGTCGCTGACGGTGAAGCCAACGATGACCAACTTTCATGGGACGACACATGGCGGAGTGGTATTTGGGTTGGCGGATGTGGCGTTTGCGGCGGCGAGCAATTCACGGGGACAAACGGCCGTTGCGCTCAACATGACCATCAGCTATCTGCAAGCCACCAGCGTGGGCGACCAGCTTGTGGCCGAGGCGCAGGAGCAGCACCAAGGTAGTCCCATCGCCCTCTACGACATTGTTGTTACCCGCCAGCCCAGCGGAGAACCCGTTGCCAAACTTCAGGCGATGGTTTATCGCAAAAAAGAGTGGTTTGTTTCTGAGTAAACAGCATCAACTGATTACAGACCTCTTCTGTCGCTGTTGCTCCGTAAACCGCGCTTTGCGTTCTGGGTCTAGCGTATCGTGGCAGTGGGGGCAGCAAACGCCAAAAATGTATTGGGCGGATTGGCGGTCGGTGTCGGTTAACGGCCGTTGACACGCATGACACAACTCTCCTTCACCCGGCTCCAGATCATGGTTCACCGTCACCCGCTCATCAAAAACAAAACATTCCCCTTCCCATAAGCTCTCCGACGCTGGCACCATTTCTAAATATTTCAAGATGCCACCCTGCAAATGATACACTTCCGTAAAACCTAACCCCAACATGTAGGAAGTTGCCTTTTCGCAGCGGATGCCGCCGGTGCAAAAAAGAGCTACTTTTTTGTGTTTTTGCGGGTCAAGCTGCTGCTGCACATAACCAGGAAATTGATGGAACGCTTCGGTATGGGGGTTGATGGCTCCCTGAAATGTACCAAGCTGTACCTCAAAATCGTTGCGGGTGTCAACCACCAACACCTCCGGGTCAGAAATAAGCGCATTCCACTCCTGGGGTGGCACATACCGCCCTACCATTTCTTCGGGCGACACGCTCGGCACCTGCATGTTGACGATTTCTCGTTTGAGCCGCACCTTCATACGCTGGAAAGGAACGGCCGTTGCAAACGACTCCTTGTGCTCCAAATCACCTAACCCTGGCCGCAGCCGCAGCCACGCCAACAGATCATCAACCCCTGCCCGCGACCCCGCCACCGTAGCGTTGATCCCCTCTTCCGCCAGCAAAATCGAGCCTTTGATATTATGTTCCAGGCAAAATGTTTTCATCTCCTGCTGCTGCTTCGGTAAATCGGTCATGGGAGTAAATTTGTAGAAAGTGGCGATAACAATTTGTTCAGTCATGATCTGCACCTCAACCCAATTGTAGCTGAATGTGGGGCAGTGCGTATAATGGGGTTGGGCAGTAACAAAAGCAGTGCCGCACCACGAAGAATTAAAATAGGACGCAGATTTACCTGATATACCTGATCTTTTTTATCAGGATAATCAGCGTCCCATTTTTAGAGGAAGTAGAAGCTGATGATTGTTGGTATGGATTTTGGGACGACGAACTCAGGGATGGCGGTGTACAACGGCCGTTCTGTCACCGTCCTTCCCCTTGACCCCGATAACGCTAATCCGCGTGTCATTCGCACGGCGCTCTACCTCACCAACGAGCAGGAGATTTTTGTGGGGCGAACGGCCGTTAACCAATACCTCGACCACCATCTCGGCCGGCCCGTCCGCACCAAAAAAGTATGGATTGGCGAAATCGAAATCTTTGGCGGCGACATGTACTACGTCACCGACGCCTACTCCTGGGTAGACGTATCCTCACCCGGACGGCTGCTCCTTTCCGTCAAAACCCGACTGCGTGACCAAGATCACCCTGGCACCATCGTCGGCCAATTTTTCTATGCCCTTGAAGATTTGGTTGCCCTTTACCTGCAAACCACCAAAGTCCGTGCCGAAAAACTGCTGGGGCAAGAGCTAAAAGAAGTGGTGCTGGGGAGACCCGTCCGCTTTGCCGCCGACCCCGAACATGACCGGCTGGCGCAGGGGCGGCTGCTGCAAGCGGCGTTTCGGGCAGGCTACGAGCGCGTCTACTTCCAGTATGAGCCAATCGCCGCTGCCTACAGCTATGAAACGACGTTGGACAAAGCGCAAAACGTCCTTGTTTTTGACTTTGGCGGTGGGACGCTTGACCTGACCGTGATGCGGCTGGGCGACCCAAAAACGCGCCAAGTGTTGGCAACGGGCGGTATCCCCATTGCTGGTGACGTGTTTGATGAGATGGTGGTGCGAGAAAAAATGCCGCGCCACTTTGGTGAAGGGTCGCTTTACGGCTCGCGGCGCAAGGCATTAACCATTCCCAAGTGGATTTATGACAACTTTTCTAACTGGCAGACGTTGCTAGAGTTACAAACGGCCGAAAATCGACGGATGCTGCGCGAAATTGCTCAGACGGCGCAGCGACGGCATGAAGTCGAAGCACTGCTGAGTTTGGTCAGCACTAACTACGGCCTCAAAATGTATGACGTAGTGGAGCAGGCCAAACGGCAGCTATCAGAAAAACGTGGTGCAGAAATTCGACTGGATGGCTCCGATTTTAAGGTACACGATTTTATTACCCGCAGCGAATTTGAGCGGATCATTAAGCGCCACATTGATGCCATTGAGCGCCATTTGCAGGAAACGGTGGCGGCATCGGGGCTGCGGTCGGAGCAGATTGACGTGGTGATTCGCACCGGCGGTTCGTCGCAAATTCCGGTGTTTGACGAGATGCTGCGCCGCAATTTTGGCGAGGAGAAAGTGCGGAGTGTGGACACCTTTAGCAGCGTGACGGCGGGACTAGGCGTGATTGCCCATGAGATTGAGCAGGGTACAACGACGCTGCCGAGCCACACGCCTGCCGATTTGGTGGCTCCACCGCAGGCCAAGGGGTCGCGCCGCAATGTGGCGCAGGCGAATTTAGATCTACTGAAGCTACGAGTGTTGATGCAAGAGGGGGTAACAACGGCCGTTTCTGCCCGGCACGAAATCGGATTGGTACTGGTTGGCGAGGAAAAGGAGATTAGCGGACGGCCCGTGGTGTTGGAAGAAACGGCCGTTTCCCTCACCGATCTAAACCTGCCCCACCCCGTTGCTCGCGCCATCACCGCCGACCTCGACGAACAGCTTTTACTGCTCACTTCTTACTATCGCTTTTTGCTCATCACCCCACGCCAACTATTGGAGCTGCAAACGGCCGGGCTACAGCTACGTGATATGCACCCGCTAGAGGGACGGGAGTCGCTGTGTGGTATTGTGCGCTGGAAT
>JAGQGA010000367.1 GCA_020432595.1 Anaerolineales bacterium
TACCCTCTCACCATCCCCGTTTCTGGCTTTGTAGACACCTTGCTACCATCGCTCAAACTTAATGTTATCCATTCACACCATCCTGCACTGCTGGGCCAGGTAGCAGTGCGAAAAGCCGAAGCCTTAAAGGTGCCGCTGGTTTTTACCCACCACACCCGCTACCGGGAGTACAGTCACTATGCTGTCGGACTGCCGCAAGGGTTAGCCAAGCAGGTGATTGACCGCTGGATTGGCGATTACATGGCTCATTGCCAACACATCGTTGCGCCCAGCGAGAGCATTAAACAACTGCTGGCAGAAACATATGGAATCAGCGAAGGGATTACCGTCGTGCCCACAGGCATTGACCTGTCGCTTTATGAGCAAGCCGAGGGTAGTGCCATTCGACGGCGACACGGCTGGGGCGACGACATGGTTTTGATTTCGATTGGGCGGCTGGCGAAAGAGAAAAATTGGGAGACGCTGTTAACGGCCGTTCAGCCTCTCATCCAAAACCGCTCCAACATCCGGCTTGTCATTCTTGGTGAAGGAGAAGAACGTGGCGAATTGGAAACAGTTGCCACTGAGCTAGGCATTGCCCGGCACGTCCAACTACTTGGCTCCGTCCCCTTTGACAGCATCCCGCGCTATCTCAAAGCTGCCGACATTTTCTGCTTTGCCTCCGTCACCGAAACGCAAGGGCTGGTCACACTGGAGGCACTGGCTGCAGGGCTACCGGTTGTGGCCGTAACTGCCACCGGCACTGCCGATGCCGTCACCGATGGCGTGGAAGGGCTGCTGACACCCAATGACAGCAGTGCCCTTTTCCAGGCACTGCAAAGGCTGGTTGACGATGCTGAACTGCGGCAGAAGCTGGCTGCCGCCGCCCCCAACAAGGCAGCAGAATTTGACTTGGACAAACAAGCTAAACGTCTGGTTACTGTTTATGAAGAAGCGGTGGAAGCTAAGAAAGCGGGCTTCCAAATTCGTACCGATATACAGAAACCAATTTTTAGCCTGGATTGGCGTGAACTGCTGGATTCAGTGTCTAATGATTGAGCGTCAGTGGTAGAAACGGCCGTTTTTACCACTGACGCAAAATTTCCTCCAAGCCGTTGATAAACGTCTCATTCCCATCCGGCGTACTCACCGTTACCCGCAATACGTTGGGCATGGTAGCGATTCCGGCCGGCCGCACCATCACCCCATACGACAACAGCTTTTGGCACACGGCTTCCGCCGCACCCGGCAGCTCCACCAGCATAAAGTTAGTCTCGCTCGGCCAATAGCGCAAATCAAGCCGATCATATTGCCCATAAAGCCACCGCTTTTGCGCCTGCACCAGCGCCACATTCTTTTGCAAATGCTCCTGATCCGCCAGCGCCGCCAGCCCACCGGCAATCGCCACCCCGTTCAGGTGAAAACCGCGCTGTAGCCGTCCCAAATAGTCGGCAATTTCCGGCGGCGCAATGGCGTAACCCAGCCGCAGCCCTGCCAGCCCATACCCTTTGGAAAAGGTGTGAATGATAACCACGTTGCGTCCATCCAGCACATATTGCAGGCTGTCGGGAAAATCGGGGCTGTCCACAAAGTGAAAATACACCTCATCGGCCACCAGCAGCACGTGATCGGGCAGCCCATTCACCAACTGCTCCATTTGGGCAGTGGTGAGCAAGTTACCGGTCGGGTTGTTGGGGTTGCAAACAATAACCAAACGGGTGTTTTCTGTCACGGCGGCCAAGATGCCATCTACATCAAAGGCAAAGGTTTCGGGCCGCAACGGCACGTCCACCAGCCTGGCTCCACCCATTCGCGCCAGCCGATTGTAAACGTTAAAGGTGGGATGGGAAACAATGACCTCATCACCGGGCTGCAAAAAGGCGCGGCCGACAAATTCGAGCGCCTCAAAACCGCTGGTGCTGCATACAAAATGTTCGGTGCTCAGCCCGCGCCCAAAGGTTTCGGCCAAAGCCTGCCGAAGCCGGTCGTCACTAAAGTCGGAGTAGTCGCCCAGAGAAACGGCCGTTTTCTGCATCGCCGCAATCGCTTTCGGAGAAGGCCCCAACGGACTCTCATTGTACGACATCCGGTACACCTTCTCCACCCCATACTGCGCCTGCACCTCTTCCTTCGAAATCATATTCCGCATTCGCGGAACCGCTAAGATGTTGGGATTAAATCGTAAACTCATGCTTCCTCTTTTTCGGTAATCAGTAATCGGTAATCAGCAACCAGTCTTCACCGATTACTGATTACTGGTTATTGATTACTGGTTACTGATTACCGCCACACCTTCTCCGCCACCTGCACCACCAACGCCAGCTTTCGCCACTGATCATCCGGCGTTAGCGGGTTGCCGGGGGCGGTGGAGGCAAAACCACATTGGGGGCTAATCCCCATTTGCTCATGCGGGAAATAACGTCCCGCCGCCTCAATCCGCTGCAACAAATCCGCTTCCTCCTCCATCTGCGGGCTTTTGGACGTGACCAGCCCCAAAATCACCCGCTTGCTGGGCGGAATAAAGCGAAGCGGAGCAAAGCTGCCCGCCCGTTCCGAATCATATTCCAAGAAAAAGCCGTCCAGGTCAAGCCGCGTAAAAATCGCCTCGGCCACGGCATCATAACCACCGCTAAACAGCCATTCCCCCTGGTTGTTGCCCCGGCACATGTGCATCACCACCGCCATGCCGGCCGGTTTTTCCGCCACCGCCGCATTGATTAGCTCAACATAACGACGAACCATGTCGTCAGGATCATAGCCACGCACCCGGAACCGCTCGCGCCATTTGGCATCGCAGAACAGGGTGAAGGTAGTATCGTCAAATTGTACATAGCTGGCACCCAATTTGCCTAGCTCGGCCAGTTCAGTGCGGTAGACCTGGGCCACATCGGCGAAAAATTCGTCCAAATCAGGGTAAACGGCATCGGAAATGCCTTCGCGGTAGCGAAAAGCGTGCTGGTCGGCGGGGCTGGGCAAGGTGACTTTGGGGGTGCGGCTGGTGTTGGCCTGAACAAACTTGAATTCATCGGTGGCAATGCCGCCAACGTGCCGCAATTTGCCGGTGACGGTGGGCGACAAATATTTGATGCTGCGCCCGTCTTCATCAAAGCTGATTTCGGATTCAGTCATGGTGAAGCCAGAAACGGCCGTTGTGAAATGCCCAAAATAAATCACCCGCCGAAACTCCCCATCCGTCACCCCCTGCAACCCAATCCGCTCCTGCATGGCAATCGCCTCACGGCTGTGGCGAGCGGCAATGTCGTACAGGTCAGCACGGGATAAACGGCCGTTTTCCACCCCTTCATACGCCGCCAGCAGTTCGGCCGGCCGCAGCAAACTTCCCACATGATCCGCCCGGAAGGGCGGGGTTGTCCAGTTATTCATTGTTTTATCTCAAAGAAATAGGACGCAGATTTACCTGATTTAACTGATAATCAGGATCATCAGGCAAATCTGCGTCCCATTTCATAACACCTCATGCACCACTTCCCGCTGCGGCGTGCGGTCAAACAGCCAAAAGCCCAGCGCCCCGGTGAAAGTGACAACGGTCGCCAGCAGGAAAAAGTTGTGGTAGCCAACGGCCGTTATTAGCCGCCCGCCGCCAAACGTTGCCGTCGCCTGCCCTAGCCCGTGAAACGTCCCCCCTACCCCGGACATGAGTGCCCACCAAACGGCCGTTACCACCTCCAACCGATACACATAAATTGTCGGCTGCGTGGCGGCAGCAAACACCATCAGGCACATATAACACAGCGCGGCCACCAGCCAATTGCTCACAAACGCCAGCGGCAGCATACACAGCCCCATGCCGATAATCGCCACCAAAAAGACCCGCCCATTGCCCCAGCGACTTGCCAATGCAGGGGTTAGCAGTGCCGCCGGAACGGTGAGGAGCAAGGTGATGGCAGCAACAGTGCCAATTTGTACCGTCGGCACGTGGAAAAAGTCGTCGAGGTAGACGTTGAAAAAGCTGCGGGCGGCTGATTCCCCAGCGGTGCGCAGAAACATGACCACACCGAGAGTGATGAAAAGGGCAAGGGGGGCGGTTTTCCAGTGGGGAGAAACGGCCGTTTTTTCCACCTGGCGCACCCGCTTTTGCGCCACAGTGTCGCTGGCGCGGGTCATCGCCCACAGGGCAGGCAAAAAGAGCAGCGAGGCCAGCAGCAGCGAAAAGCGGTACGGAGCCGGGTCATCCAGCGTTACGCCCAGCAGATAAGCCAGACGGCCGGGCAGCACCCCACCTGCCAAGCTGCCCCCAAAACCGGCCAGCGGGAAAAAGGCGGTTCGCAGCGAAAAGGCGTGGTTGCGCTCCACAGAGCTGGTTTTCTCCATCATAAACAGGTTGCCGTTGGTCCAATACAGCGGGCCGCCAAAGGAGGTGATGAGATTGGCTCCAATCAGCCAACCCGCCTGCCACCCGGCCGGGGCAAATTCAGCCAGCGGCAGCATGGCATAGCCAACAAAGTAGCTGGCGATTCCGGCGATAATCAGCCGCCGCGTTCCCCACCGCTGCCCCATCGCCCCGGCGGGGATGCTGAGAAAGATGAAGGCGGCTTGCCCGGCGGCATTGACGGTGCCAATAAAGCTGGGGTCGTAGCCAAGACGCAGCAGGTAGAGATTGAGCAGGACGGAGTAGACACCGCTAAGAGTGAAGCCGCAGAGAACGGCCGTTAACAAATAAATCCGCACGTCCCGGTTTAGCTGCTGCAAAGCATGATAATAGGCTCGCGCTGAAAGAATGGTTTTGCTGGGTCGGTACATTACAATTTCAGCAGCTTGGCCGCGTTTGTCCCCAGAATCAACGCCTTGTCAGCATCACTAATGGCCAAGTCGGTGATGGTGCTAATAGAGCCGGGCAGGTCGCCAATTTGATGCGGGTAGTCGCTGCCCAGCACCAGCTTATCGGCTCCGACAAAATCAATGGCAAACTGGATGGCATTTGGCACGCCGGGATAGGTATCCATGTAGACATCGCGCAAATAGCTGCTGGGGGGGCGAGAAATGTTGCCCTGGCATTCGGGGTAAAGGGCAAAACCTCGGTCAGCGCGTTCGGCCAAAAAGGGTGCCGTGCCGCCCAAATGGGACAACACCAGCTTGAGGCCGGGATAACGCTCCAAAACGCCGCTGTAGATGAGGCGAAGAACGGCCGTTGTCGTCTCATACAAAAAGCCCGCCACCGCCACCAGCCGATAATCGGCCAGGGAGCCAATATGGTTGGGAATGATGGGGTGGACAAAAAGCGGCACATCCAATTCCACCGCTTTTTCGTACAGCGGCCAAAATTGTGGCTGATCAAGCTGTTGCCCATTGATGTGGGTAAAAAGACCGCCTCCGCGCAAATTTAGCTGGGTTACAGCCCGTTCTAGCTCCACGACTGAGGCCGCAGGGTCTTGCAGCGGCAACGCCGCCAACGCCGTGTAGCGACCGGGATGTTGCTGGAGAATTTCGGCAAAGCCGTCGTTGACCAGCCGCGCCAAATGGGCACCCTGCGCGGCCTCTTCGCTGTGAACACCGGGCACCGTTAGTGTCAAGCACTGCACATCAACCCCAGCCGCATCCATCGCCTCCAGACGGGTCACGGCGTTGTGGTGCGTTTCCAAAATAATGCTGTAATCACCCGACAGTGACATAATCAACTGCCCAGCACTGTCGCGCTCCAATTTGGCCTGGGATTGCCCCTTTTCCAGCTCTTGCAAGTAGCTCATAGGGAAAAAGTGGTTGTGAAAATCAACAATCATTGCATACCTCTTCCTAGTCAGTTATCGGTAATCAGTTATCAGTTATCAGTACTTGTCGCACAAACGGCCGTTTTCGTCAATCAAAAAGGGTATTAAATAATCCCTTATTATGGTGGCAAACTTTTTCCTGGTTAGAGGATAAAAAAATAGAGATTGGAGATTGGAGATTTGGAAGG
>JAGQGA010000368.1 GCA_020432595.1 Anaerolineales bacterium
CGCGTGGAAGGTGCCATCAGCAGCAGCGACCACGTAGACGATTTTGCCGCCGAAGGAGCCACCAGCGCCAACGTCATTGCCGACCTCGAAGCCGCCAGCAGCGACGACAGCGTAAAGGCCATCGTCCTGCGCGTGGACAGCCCCGGCGGCACTATCACCGGCTCCGCCCAAATCCACGAAGCGATTTTGGCACTGGAAAAACCAGTCATTGCCAGCATGGCGAGCGTGGCCGCTTCTGGCGGCTACTACGTCAGTGCCCCCACCGACTACATCATCGCCCGCCCCGACACCGTGACCGGCAGCATTGGCGTAATTATGCAAATTTTCAACGCCGAACAGCTTGCCACCGAATGGGGCGTGGATGTGATCACCCTCACCAGCGGCTCCAACAAGGCACTGGGCAACAGTTGGGAAGCGATGACCCCCGAACAGCAGGCGATTTTGCAAGCGTTCATCAATGAATCCTACGATGAGTTTGTCCGCATTGTGGCCGAGGGCCGCAGTCTGGAAGAAGGCACAGTGCGCGAACTGGCCGACGGCCGTATTTACACCGGCCGCCAAGCCCTCGCCAACGGGTTGGTGGATGAACTGGGCGATCTGGATGTCGCCATCACCAAAGCCGCCGCCCTGGGCGGCATCGAAGGCGACCCACGCCTCGTCGAATACGAGCGATTGCCCAGCTTTAGCCAACTCTTGCTCGGCATGAGCAGCCGCCTCTTCACCAGCGACACCGACCGCCTGCTGCAAACTGTCAACGACCTAACCACCCCCTCCCTTGAGTATCGCTATGTTGGCCCCGGAGCGTAAAGTGCTGGAAAGCGAAAGGCCGACAAAGACAGACGACGGACGACGGACGACGGACGACGGACGATTTGGCCTCCGTCCTCCGTCTTTCGTCCTCCGTCCCCTCCACATCCTCCTCACCTGCACCCTCCTTCTAGCCGTCACCCTCACCACCGCCTCTACCGCCCAGGCGCAGGGGCAAACCAAGCTGGTGCTGGCCTTTTACTACGCCTGGTTTAGCCCCAACTCCTTTGGCGCGGGCAAAACGCCGTTCAACCCGCCCAACCCCTACTACTCTAGCGATGCCGGCACTATTCAGCGGCACGTCAGCGAAGCGCAGTCGGCGGGGATTGATGGCTTTGTGCAAAGCTGGTATGGGCCGACGGTGGAAAACAACCAGACAGAGCCAAATTTCCAAACGCTGCTCAACGTCGCTGGGGCAAGTGGGTTTAAGGCGGCAGTAGATTTTGAAGTGGGCAGCCCCTTTTTCAAGAGCAACGACGACCGCATCAACGCCCTGCGGACTCTGCTGCAAACCCACGCCCAGCACCCCGCCTATCTGCGCGTGGACGGCAAGCCGGTCATCTACTTTTGGGCCAATTGGCTGCTCAGTGTGGAGGAGTGGAACCAAATTCGCGGGGCGGTTGACCCCGACCGCAACACCATTTGGATCGCTGAAGGAGCCAACACTAACTATTTGGGGGCATTTGACGGGCTGCATCTTTACAACACCGCCTGGTCGGCTAACCCGGCTGGGACGGCGCAAAGCTGGGCTGCCAACACCCGTGCGGCAGCGGCAACCTATGGCGGCTATAAATATTGGGTGGCAACGGCGATGCCGGGCTGGAACGACACGCTGCTGGGGCGGGGCAACGCCGCCTTCACCCGTGACCGCGCCAACGGCGATTATTACCGCGCCAGCTTTGGCGGCGCAGCCTCCAGCTCGCCCGACATGCTGATTATTACCTCCTTTAACGAGTGGCCGGAGGGGAGCCAGATTGAGCCGAGCGTGGAGTATGGGAACTTTTATCTGGGGCTAACGGCCGAATTAAGTGCCGCCTACAAAGCGGGCAATTTGGCTGCGCCGCCTGTGCCAACCAGCGCCCCACCAACGGCTACGCCAGAGGGAGGTGTTCCCGCAGCAACGGCCGTTTCCCAAATCACCAGCACAGCCACCCCCGCCGGTACGCCCACGGAAACCCCGCTGCCCACCAACACCCCGCCGCCAACGGCCACCAACACCCCCATCCCCTCGCCCACGGCGCAGAGCGACGGCCGTTTAATTTATACCGTCGTTCCCGGCGACACCCTCATTCTCATTGCCGACCGCTTCAGCGTGCCGCTGGCCGACTTGCTGGAATACAACAATTTTGGCAACGACGTAGTGCTGTCGGTGGGGCAGCAGCTTGTGTTGGGCTACACCGTCTTGCCCGACGGTTCCAGCCCGCTGGCCGGGTTCCCGCAGGCCAAAGTGAAGCCCGACGGCACGATTGTCCACGTGGTGCGCCCCAACGACACGCTAATTGGCATTGCCACGACTTACGGGCTGACGATGGAGGAGCTTTTTGGCTTTAGTGGGCTGACGGAAACGGCCGTTTTGCAGTTAGGCCAGGAAATCATTGTCGGCATCCAGCCGCAGCCGGTGGCAATTGGCGGCTCGACTGACCTGCCGGCCGAACTTGCCAGCCCCACCCCACAGCCCACTGCCACCATCCCGCCACCACCGTCCCCCACGGCTACGCCATTACCCACAGCAACGCCATTGCCCACGGCAACGGCCGTTCCGACGATGGTGGTGGAAACGGCCGTTCCTACCCCCACCCCTGCCGCCAACCCCATCACTACCAGCACCATCGCCCCCTTCTTCCTGGGCAGCATCGGCGTACTGCTGCTGGCCGGGGTAGCGATGTTGTATTTGAGTCATAGGCAGTAATTAGAGATTGGAGATTGGAGATTCAAACAATCTCCAATCCCCAATCTCCAATCTCTCCCCCACCTACCCCGTCCGAATCACCTCCGGCACCAGCTCCAGCACCCGCAAATTGGCCGCGCCGTGCCGCCAACTGTCGAGAACAGCCTCATAATTGGGGTCAGCCATGTCCCAGTAACGTTCAGCCAACCGTTCCGCCAGCTCTATTGCGCCTTCGGTTTTGATGGTAACGCTGCCATCAAACGCCACCCATCCTTCCGGTTCGCCGACGTTGTTGACCACCAGCAGCGAGATGCGCGGGTCGCGCTGGAGCCGTTTGACCTTGAGCGATTCGGCCCCGGTGAAAACACGAACGGCCGTTCCGTCCCACTCAAACCAGACAGGAACGGCCGTTGGCCCCCCATCCTCCCGCAGCATTGTCAACAGCCCCAACCGCACCGTCGCCAAAAACGCTTCCCGCTGTTCCACACTCATTTTTGCCATCGTCACACCTCTTGCAGAAGAGATGAGGAGATTGAGAGGTTGGGAGATTAGTCCCGAAACGGCCAAGCTTTGGTATGCAAAACAAGAAAAATAACACAGAGTTACACAGAGAAGGGAAAGAGTTACACAAAGAAAGCAAGAAAAATTACCTCTGTGTTCCTCTGTGTCTTCTCCGTGTAACTCTGTGAAACCTTCTTGGCTCTAGCTTATCCAGGGTCCGAGATTCATCTACGGTCTCTCAATCTCCTAATCTCTCAATTTCCATCCCTTCCCCCACCAAATGCCCTTCTTCTAAGACAAAACCAGTGCCACCGTACAGCAGCCGATTATCCACAGTGTCAGTTGTCAGCAGCAAATCCCCATCTACCCAGCCGCGCAGGGTACGGCCGGCCGCTTCCAGCCGCAGATTGTAGGAACGGCCGTTCTGCCAATGAAAATCCACTTCCGCCAGCACCGTTTCCACACGGTCAAACCGCTGCACCAGTTGCAGCTTACCCGGCGTGAACAGCAGCGCCACATAGCGGCGCATTCCCTGCACGCGGGCGGCAATTCCCGCCGCCGCTGCCTGGTTCACCCCCATCGTCGCGCAAACGACATAATCGTCCCATTCAGCCGCGCCATAGGCCAGCACGCCGCGCCCCTGAAAATGGGACAAACGGAACGGCTCGCGGAAAAACGCCCCCCAGTTGTCCATGCCATCTACCCAGGCGCGTTGCCAGTAGCGGGGCTGGTCGGCAGGTGGGTGCAGGGGACCAACGGCCGTTCCTGCCCACGTCAGCCAATCCAAATGGAGCAGCCCATTTTGCCCCGCCAGCCCCACGGCCGTTATCGGCCAGCCGCCCGTAGACGGCACCACCCATTCCCACTCCCGCGTCTCGCCGGATAAGAAGACCTCCGAGGTTTTAGAAACCTCGGAGGTCTGTGATTTGATGAAGAGAGAAACAGCCGTTTCCCCCGCCCCCGCATTCGTCAGCCGCAGCCGCACCGTTTGCCCGGCATAAAGCGACGGCGACCCCACCGGCTCATAGCCAGAAAGCGACCCATTGCGGAAAATCTGCATCATCCCCGGCTGCAGATCTTCCGGCTGATAAAACGTGGGGGTAAACGCCTGCCCCGGCTGGTCGCCAAACTGAATTGCCAAGCGGCGCGTGCCATCGGGCAGCAGCACGTTGGCAACCGTGGCCCCGTTTCCCTGCCACCCCTGCACGCTGCCCGGCAGGCTAAAGTGGAACCGCGCCCCGTTTTTGGGGTGCAGCGGCGGCAAATCGGCCAGCCGCCGCCCCAAATTGACCAGCTCATAGCTTTCGCGCACGGCATCGGTAATGGCACGGCCGCCATCGCCACCGGGCAAAAAGAGGCGGTCGGCCACCGGGCCGCGCCAGTCGCCGCCTGCTTCCAGCTCCGCCAGCCCATGTTTCACCCCCCAAATGCAGCCCGCGTTGGCGGCGTTGCAGTCGGTGTCCCAGCCAGAAGTGTTGACAATTCGCATCACTTCCTGAAAGTCGCGGCCATAAAGCAGCCCCAAAATGACGAGGCCGTGGTTGGGGACGATGTGGACGTTGCCGGGGTATTTGTGGTAGCCATAGGCGGCATCGAGCCGCGCCCGCGTCTGCCGCCAGTCGGGTTCGGCGGCGTGCCAGTGGCGTAAATCGGCGATGAGGCGGTAGATGGTGCTGGTGGAAGGGATGAGGGAAACGGCCGTTTCCAACAATTGCCCCACCTCAGCCTCCACAAACGCCGCCGCCACCAGTGCCGCCACCACCTGCGCCCCGACAATCGCCTCCCCGTCATGGCTAACGCTGGCCGCACGCCGCGCCAAATCCACCGCCCGCGCCGGGTCGCCCGGTGACACCAGCCCCCAGCCATCAATAAAAATTTGCGCCCCAATCTGCTCGGCCGTCACCGCCCCGTTTAGGGCGATGGAACCGCTGGCCGGAGCATCCACCCCTTGCTTGAGCCGCAAATAAGCGGTGTGTTCGCTGGAGTTGCCAAAGCCGCCCCACCAAAAGGTGCTGCGCCGCTCCACCACATGATTGAGCCAAATGTCGCCAATTTGCTGCGGCGTAACCGCTGCGCCAAAATCGGCCAGGGCGCGAATAAAGGTAAACGTTCCCGTCACGTCATCGTCGGTAATCACCAGCGGCGCGTGGTTGACAATCCCCTGCGCCTGTGCCAGCCGCGCCACCTTGTCGTTGACATAGCCGTCAATGTCGCCCAGTTGTGCCGTAATTTGCTCATAGCTCCACCCCTCAAACGGCCGGCCGACATAGACCCCAATCAGCTTCCCCAACACCCCGGCATACACCCGCTCGACATAATCCTCTGGTAAATTCATCCTCTTTTCCTTATAAGAATGGGACGCAGATTTACCTGATTTGCCTGATTGTGGCGCGGTTTTGCAGCAGCCTTATCAGGTCTATCAGGACAATCTGCGTCCTATTTTCGCTGCTGCGACAGGGTGGCGTAGGCGGCTTCGAGGTCGGCACGGGCTTGGGGGTAGTTGATGGTCTGATAACGGCCGTTTCTGAACACCCACCTTCCCGCCACCATCGTATCCCGCACGTGCATTCCCGACACCCCGTAAACCAGCGCCGTGTAGACATCCTGCCCGCCCAGCGGTGCCCAGCCAATTTCCTCCAAATCAAGCGTAATCAAATCCGCCTGTTTGCCCAGCTCCAGCGAGCCAAT
>JAGQGA010000369.1 GCA_020432595.1 Anaerolineales bacterium
AGGGGGGTCGCTTCGCTGGCAAGAAAGTGGGGGAGGCCGGAGCGGCTGCTGCGGCGCAGGCTGATGGTGGCAGCGGGCAGCAGGGTGGCTTCACCAACATTGGTGTTGGGTGGGGCGTTGTGGCTGCTGCTGCGAACAAGGTAGTCAAGGATGTGGAGGGCGGCAATGCTGGTGGCGGCGTGCTGGGCGATGAGGCTGGCACGACCCAGATTGACCTGAATCGGCCGGCCGCTTTCGATGCTGCGAGCGATTTGTTGTTTAAGGATGTGGTGGCCGGTTAACGGCCGTTTGCCCCCCGCAGGCAAGCGGCGCACCAGCAACAGTAGCAAAACAAAGACCAGTACAATCACAACCAAAGCTATCAGGCCGTTCATGATACTTGCTCCAAGTAGTGGCGAAAACGGGTTAGCTGGTCGGGGTTTTCCAGCAGGTGTGCCAAGTGCGTGATGGTATGAGAGTCGGATGAAAACAAGCTGGCCGTTGGCTGGACAATCCAAAGGCATTGCGCGGCCAGAAAGGTGAGCGGGGTGCCAGCCTGCAATGCCAGCAAAACAGGGAGCTTTAACCCCCAGCGGCGGACGGCTTGCGCGGTCTGCTGGAGAAAAGCTTCTTCTGGCGTACTGTCTTGGGGTAAAGGTTGTTCCCGCAAAGCATGATGCGGTAGACTCATGCGTTTTCTACCTTACATAATATTTTGACAGCGACAGTATAGCACGTTTGGGAATGGGTGTAAAGAAAGTTTTGTTGTGTTTTTACAACAGGCTGCTGCTTTGTGTGTGGGCGTTGCTACCGTATAATTCTGGTAGTGAGCGAATGGGTACTGTTTGAAAATGGAGACTGGGAGATTAGAAGACTGAGAGCCTGGTTCAGTCTACCAGTCTCTCTGCAATACGAATGACAGCAACAAGGAACTGCTATGAGACGCATACGGGTGATTTTGAATCCTTGGTCGGATCGGGGGCGGGCGCGGGCGCAGAAGGCGCAAATTGAGGCGGCGGCGCGGCCGTTTGGCGGGGTGGAGGTGGTGCTGACGGAGCGGCCGCGCCATGCACAACTGTTGGCGCGACAGGCGGCTGAGGCGGGGTATGAGCTGGTGGTGGCGGCTGGGGGCGACGGCACGGTGCATGAGGTGGTGAATGGGCTGGTACAGGGCGGAGCCATAGAGTCCGCCCTAGGGGTGATTCCGATTGGGTCGGGGAACGATTTTGCCTATGCGCTGGGGGTGCCGACGGAGATCGAAACGGCCGTTTCTCGTCTGTTCACCGGCCAATTACGCACCGTTGATTTGGCGCGGGTGGAGGATGAAAACGGCCGTTATGAAATCTTCGACAACAACCTCGGCATTGGCTTTGATGCCGTCGTCGTCATCGAAACCGAATCCATTACTCGCGTGCATGGGTTTATGATGTATTTTTGGGCGGTGCTGCGAACCATCGCCTTTTATTACCAAACGCCCCGGCTTAAAATGTGGTTTGACGAAGAAGAAGTGGATCAAGAATCCCTCTTTTTGGCGTTGGGGGTGGGGCCACGCGGTGGCGGCGGCTTTTTCCTCACCCCATCTGCCCGGCACGATGATGACCGAATTGATAGCTGTTTGGTCAATCCGGTAGGGCGATTAACAATGCTGGGGATGCTGGGTCAGGCGATTAAAGGTACCCACGTCACCTCGCGCCACGTCACCATGCGCCAAAGTCAGCGGATTCAAATTCAGGCCAACATGCCGCTGCCGATTCACATTGACGGCGAAATTTTTGCTTATCCTAAAGACAACGTGCGACGGGTGACGATTACGAGTTTACCGGGGGCGTTGAAGGTGATGGCTTAGGGGGAATGAGAGATTAGAGATTGGAGATTGGAGATTGATGAAGGTTCATAATCTCCAATCTCTAATCTCCAATCTCCATATTTGATTTAGGAGATACAATGCGGAGTTTAGAACAGGCACTGGCAGAGCATGAACTGGTTGTTCTGCGGGTAATTGGGGAGTGGTGGGAGTTGGATTTGACCGGGGCGCAGAAGGGGGAGTGTGTGCAGGCACTGGCCGAACTGCTGCCGCAGCTTGATGTGGTGGCGGAGATGGAGTATATGCCGCCGGAAGAGGCGGCGGCACTGCAGGAGCTGGTAGCACAGGGGGGGAGGATGCCTGTGGCGGCGTTCCGGCGGCAGCATGGCGAAGTGCGTGAGATGGGGCCAGGGCGGCTGGAGCGGGAGGAGCCGTGGCTGGAGCCGGTGAGCGTGGCCGAAGCGCTGTATTATCGCGGCTTTTTGTATCGTGGCTTTGATGAGATAGCGGAGGGGCTGCTGGAGTTTTATTATTTGCCGGATGAACTGTTGGCGCAGTTGCCGCAGCCCAAGCGGGAAAAGAAGCAGGCGGCGGTGCGGGAAGTTGCGCCGCCATCGGTGGCACAACCGCCGGTTGTGGGGAAGAAGAAAACGGCCGTTTCTCCCCCCAAACCTCCCGCCACCCAAACCCCACCCGCTGCCCCCAAACAGCCCGCACCCGTCGCCAAGCCGGATACCACGCTCCCCGAAGCGACCAGCGCGGTGGATGATCTGACCACCATGCTGGCGTTTGCCCAGCGCACTGGCTTTGCCGCCGAAACGCGCCACCAGCTTGACCGGCTGCTGCTGGACAATGACCCGGCTCGTCGGTCGCTGCTGCTGACGCTGGCGCGGGAGATGGAGCTGCTGCGGCAGGTGGATGGGGGGGTGCGGCCGACGCGAACGGCCGTTAGCTGGCTGCAAAGCAGCCGTGAACAGCAAATCCACGCCCTGGCTGATGCCTGGAGCCACAGCAGTTGGAACGATTTGCACCACGTACCGGGGCTGATTTGCGAAGGCGAGCGATGGCAAAACGACCCGCTGCTGCCGCGCACAACGCTGATTGATTATTTGCCGCGTGAGTTGGGGTGGTTTAAGGTGGGGGAATTAACGGCCGTTATCAAAACCAACGACCCCGACTTCCAGCGACCAGACGGCAACTACGACACCTGGTATGTCCGCGAAGCCGAAAGCAACCAGTTTTTGAGTGGTTTTGGCTCATGGGACAAAGTGGAAGGGCGACTGCTGGCCTTTTTACTGCGCGGACCGCTGCGCTGGCTGGGGCTAACCGATTTTGGGCAAGATGAGGTGGGCGAACCAATTTATCAGGTCACGCCGACGCTGCTCAACTGGCTTAACCAGCAGCCTGCCAAGGCAGACGAAGTGGTAGTGCCCATTGTCGTCGAACAGCAGGCGGTGATTTTGGTGCCGTTTAACGCCAACCGCTACCAACGTTTTCAAGTATCGCGGGTGGCCGATGCGCTGCCGGTGGAGCCGGGTACGCCGTTTGCCTACCGCATTACACCGCAATCGTTAGTGGCGGCCAAAGAGCAGGGGATTGATGCCGACCGACTGCTGCAATTTTTGGAGACGACCAGCGGCCGGCCGGTTCCAGCAGGGGTCAAGCGTGCCATTAGCCGTTGGGGGGAGCGCGGTGTGGAGGGGCGGCTGGAGCAGGTGGTCATTTTGCGGGTGCGCGAGGCGGCTATTTTGGACATTTTACGCAATAATGCCCAGACGCAGGGGTTTATTGGCGAGAGTTTGGGCGATTTTGCGGCGGTGGTGCGGCAGCAGGATTGGCAGCCATTGCTGGAGACGACGGCGCGGCTGGGGCTGCTGCTGGATATTACAATAGGGTAGGGGCGTATTGCATACGCCCGGTACAAAGGGCGTATGCAATACGCCCCTACAGTTGGCAGATGAATTTGCAGGAACGAGCAGTAACAACATTTGTGGAGCGGTTTGGGCACGCGCCGGAGGTGGTGGTGAAGGCACCGGGGCGGGTTAATTTGCTGGGGGCGCACAGCGATTATAATGAAGGGCTGGTGCTTCCGGCCGCTATTGATCGGGCGGCATGGGTGGCGGCGGCAAGAAACAATAGCGATGTGGTACGGGTGTGGGCACTGGATTTTGCCCAAGAGGGAACGTTTGCCCTAGACGAAGTGGCTGCATTGCGGGGTGTAGCCGTGGAGCCAACCTGGTTGCGCTATCCGATGGGGATGGCGTGGGCGGTGCAGGAGGCGGGGGAACGGCCGTTTGGGATGGATGTGGTGCTGACGAGTGATGTGCCGGTGGGAGCGGGTGTTAGCTCCTCGGCGGCGGTCGAGATGGCGTTTTTGCTGGCGTGGGAGCAGATTGCCGGGTTTACCTTGCCCAATTTAACGCGGGCACAGCTTGGGCAGCGGGCGGAAAATGAGTATTTGAATGTGGGGTCGGGAATGATGGATCAATTTGCCAGCGTAGCCGGCCGAGCAAACCATTTGGTGCTGTTGGACTGCCGGACGTTGGATCATGAGTTGGTGCCGCTGCCGGAAAAAACGGCCGTTTTGCTGGTAGATTCCGGCGTGCGGCGGCAGCTAGTAGTGGTGGATTATAACTCTCGGCCAGAGCAGTGCCGCGAGGCAGTGGCTCTGCTTCAGCCCCATTTGCCCGGCATCCAGTCGCTGCGGGATGTTTCTTGGGCGGATTTTGAAAATTATTCCCACCATTTACCGATGGTGCTACGGCGGCGGGTGCGCCACGCCATCGGGGAGCGGGAGCGGGTGTTGGCGGGAGCGGCGGCACTGCGGCAGGGCAAGGTGGCGGCGTTTGGGCAGCTTATCAAAGCATCGCAGCTAAGTTCGCGTGATAATTATGAGGTGAGTATCCCAGAGTTGGATTTGTTGGCGGCGGTGGCGTGGCGGCAGCCGGGTTGTTATGGCAGCCGTTTTGGTGGGGGTGGGTTTGGTGGGTTTATGCAGGTGTTGGTGGATTTAACGGCCGTTGATCCCGTTGCCCAGGCGATGTCGGCCGAATTTGAAACTGCTTTTGGCCGCACGCCCCGTACCTTTGTTTGCCAAATTGCTGATGGTGCGTCGGTGGTGAGCGGAAATAGATAGCCAGTTCGGTAAAATGCGTGAACCGTGTATAATAGGCGCAAAAGCAGTGTATTGTAATTTGATGATTTGGGAGCTGGTTTAAGCAACAAAGTCTCTGTCTGTCTGATAGCTTGCTTTATTCAATGGGCTTTGGTTAGTGTAAAAGCGGCGTAGCATGAACGTTGATGCTGTATCTTGCCCTTTTGATAGATGTAATGAATATCCAGCAATCATCACCCATAGAACGGTACCCCTCCAGTAATTTGAGCATTTTGCAGGCACAATCGTTGCCAGAAATTGCTGCCCCTATGCTTGATTACTTGCGGTTTCTCATCCCATCCCCAGAAATTGCGATTGTTTTTTTTGATTTTGCCCAGGAACAGGTACTTGCGTTTTGGACGCAGCCACCCGCCAGGCCATTGGCATTAGCAGACTTTGATATGCCGCAATTGCTGCGGCAGGAAAGTGTCATTGTGTGCTTGGCTGCTGTTTGCTACACCTGCATTCCCATAGCTTTGCAAGGGGATTTGATGGGAGCTATTTTGACTCACCAGTCTGCCTTGAACCATCAGGCTGATGAAGCCGCTGTGATTCTTGCTGAGGTGGCACTGCAGGTGGCCGTAGCGGTGCAGCAGCTTCGGCTGCGGATGGCAACCGAGCGCCATTTGCGCGAGTTGACGGTGCTGCATGCGGTTGTCCGCGCTGGTTCGGAGGCTACCACGGAAACCGAGCTGATGGCGCGAGCCGTGGGGGTGATTCGGGATAAGCTCTACCCTGATTATTTTGAAATTTTCCTGCTTGACGAAACGGGTGACTATTTGCAGCCCTATGGGGTGACAGGCACTTTATGCCGTTTGTCGCTGTCAGATTGCCTGGAAGGTCAGGTGATGCGTCATGGGCGGACAATCAATATTGGCTCGGCTTCAGCGGCTGAAGCACGGCAAGTGGGCATGGTGTCCAAGCTGTGTGTGCCGCTGAAGGT
>JAGQGA010000036.1 GCA_020432595.1 Anaerolineales bacterium
CGGCACGCCGCTTGCCAGCACATAAGCGGGCAGCGTCGGGGCATTGGCATCATAAACACTGTTAGGGCCACCGCTAAGAATAAATCCCTTTGGGTTGTGCGCCAAAATAGTGTCGGCCGGGGTGCGCCAAGAAAAAAGCTCACAATACACATTGGCCTCACGCACCCGCCGCGCAATAAGCTGCGAATATTGGGAGCCGTAATCCAGAACAATGATGGTGTCGTGTGACATATGAGGAGAGTGGGGAGTAGGGAGTAGGGAGTGGAGATTCACCTCACTCCTTACTCCCCACTCCCGACATTTCTTAATCCGCCAACTCAATACGGCCATTATCCATATTGGTAATAATCGCCGCCGAATAGATAGGCACTTGCCAATGGTTAAGCGCGTCGCGGCCACCTTCAAAACTTTTTTCCACCACGGTAGCAATGCCCACCAAGGTCGCGCCGCTGTTATGTACTATACGTGCCAGCGCGTCAATCGTTTTACCCGTCGCCAAAAAATCATCCACAACCAGCACCCGATCCTCCTTATGTAAAAACTCTGGCGACACCATTAACAGCACTTCGCCCCCCTTGGTGTGACTGGGAGCCGCATCCACATACACCGGCTCCTGCATCGTGATGGGCTTATGTTTCCGCGCATAAACCACGGGGATATTGCCCAACGCTTTGCCCGCCATCACCGCTGGAATGATGCCACTCACTTCAGCAGTGAGGATGCGCGTAGGCTGCGAGTGGGCAAACTTTGCCGCAATCGCCTGCCCTACCGCTTCCAGCAGCAGCGCGTCTACCTGATGGTTCAAAAAACTATCAATCTTCAAAATCCCGCGTCCGAGATTTTGCCCTTCCCGTTCGATCCGCTCTTTTAATGCTTCCATAATTGGCGATTATCCATTAGGATTACAGGAGAACGCAACTGTTTGGTGGTATTTTAGCAACTTGTTACAAGCAAGATTGGTGGGCAATTGGATAGGATCACTAAGAAAAAGCGACACTAGCAGCATTTGCGCTATCTTTCACAAATTCTTGACGGGGCATAGGTAGTAGCCTATAATCTCTGTAACAAACCGTTCAAAAAAAATTGAAAGTTGTGAACAAGGCACATGATTATGGATATGCAATTGCTCGAAAAAGGATTGAGCGCTGTTGAAGAAGCGATGATGGCTATCGTAGACAGCGATGTCAACGTTTTATATGATGCCAGCGAGCACATTTTGTCGTCTGGGGGCAAGCGCGTCCGGCCACGGGTCGCTTTTCTTGCCTATTTGGCGGCAGGGGGCAACGAGATTGAGCAGGTTGTGCCAATGGCAACGGCCGTTGAAATGGTGCACACGGCCACGCTTGTTCACGATGACATAAACGACCACAGCGTGCTGCGGCGCGGCCGGCCGACCGTCCATTCCATTTGGGGGCGCACCTTTGCCCTGCTCACCGGCGACTACCTTTTTGCCAAGGTCTACCAAATGATGGCTCCCTACGGCTCGCGCCAAAACGTGATTATGTCAAACGCCTGCACCCGGCTGGTAGAAGGGGAAACGCTGCAAGCCACGGCCGCCAAAGCAGGTGAGATGGATCAGGAAACGTACAAAGAGGTGATTAGCCGCAAGACGGCCAGCTTGTTTGAAGCCGCTGCCCGCATGGGAGCGATTCAGGCCGGAGCCGATGAGGAGCTAGAAAACGCCCTCGCTGAGTATGCCTACAACCTTGGGCTAACGTTCCAAATTGTGGATGATATTCTCGACATCATTGGCGACCCGGAGACGATGGGCAAGCCGATTGGCACCGATGTGAGCCAGGGGCGCGGGGTGATGGTGGCGCAAAATGGTCATGCGGCGGAGATGGTGTTGGAAGAAACGGCCGTTTCTGCTCCCAACTCCGTCGAACAAATGATCAACGACCTGCGTGAATCGGGAGCGGTGCAGCTTGCCCGCTTCCAGGCGCAGCGGGTGGCGCAGCGAGCGCGTGAGGCTTTAACGGCCGTTCCCCCCTCCCCCGCCCGTGACGAAATGGAAGATTTGATCGAACAAGTCCTCAACCGAGACAGCTAGGAGCCTATCAGAAAAAGAAAATGGCATCGCGAATAACGCGGATCAGAACGGATTTTCGCGGATAAAATAAGAAAAATCCGTATGAATCTGCCAAAATCCGCGTCATCCGCGATGCTATTCTAGCTTCTTCGACAAACTGCTAGGAATTGTGAATTAGCTGCGGGCAAACACAGACAAACGCGAATTGATAGTTGCGAATTTACGATGAGCGCGATAAAACACGAATGGGTTCTCAAACTCGTTCGTGTTTTTGTTACCCTTGTACCATGCGGGTACAAAAAGGTAATTGGACGTATGCAATACGCCCGATAAAGGTATGAACAAAATGCGCGTTGCAATTTTTTCTGATGTCCACGGCAATCTGACGGCACTGGAAGCGGTGCTGAACGACATTGCCACGCAGCAAGTAGACCAAGTGCTATTTGCCGGGGATTTATGCCTAATTGGCCCACGCCCAGCAGAATGTTTGCAGTGGGTGAAAACAGCGAGAATTGCCAGCGTGTATGGCAACACCGACGACTGGATTTTGCGGCGGCAAATGCCGCCAGAACGGCTGCAAGCACTGTGTGACTGGACGCTGGCACAGTTGAGCGCAGTGGAACGGGCATGGCTAACGGCCGTTCCTTTCTCCCACCGCCTTTCCCCCACCAGCAATCTAACTGACGACTTGCTAGTTGTCCACGCCAACCCCTACGATGTCAACCAGCTTGTCTTCCCACCAGAAAGCGAGCAGCAAGTCAGATACGGCCAGGTGCGGCAAACGGATGGGG
This sequence comes from Anaerolineales bacterium, assembly GCA_020432595.1. The sequence goes on from JAGQGA010000036.1 coordinate 2,821, forward strand.
CGTTGGCAGAATTATTGGCGGGTGCTGTTGGCACAACGGCCGTTATTGCCTACGGCCATCTCCACGTCCCCAGCATTCGGCAAGTCAATGGGGTCACGCTGGTCAACATCAGCTCCGTCAACATGGCCGGCGATGGCGACCCCCGCGCCAAATACGGGCTGCTGGAATGGGACGGCCAACAGTGGCACGCCCAGCACCGCCGCGTTGCCTGGGATGCCGAGGCCGAAATAGATGCCTATCGCCAGGCACAGCCACCCGGCTGGGAAAATTTTGTCGCCCAACTGGAGCAACACGGCACCGTGCCGCAGAATGTCTAGAGATTGGGGATTGGAGAATGGAGATTGATGAAGGCTCACAATCTCTAATCTCTAATCTCAAATGTTCCCACATATGACAACAGACAGCTTCAAATTCCTGCCGCGCATGATTGCGGCACTGTATACATCCACGGATCGGGAGCCGGAATTGCCAATTCCGTGGACACCGCTGGCCAAGCCATTGGCCGACTGCCGGTTTAGCCTGCTGACGACGGGTGGGCTGTATGTGCGGGGGGAACAACGGCCGTTTAACCTGAACCGTGAACGCGCCGAACCGACCTGGGGCGACCCCGATTTTCGCGCCATCCCCACCCCCGCGCAGGCGGGGGCTACCCCACCTACCGCCATTGCCGCCGAACATTTGCACATCAACACCCGCTTTGTGGAGGAAGATGTCAACGTGCTGCTGCCGCTGACCCGCTTTCAGGAGTTGGCCGCCAACGGCACCATTGGCGGCCTGGCCCCCACGGCCTACTCGCTGATGGGGTTTCAGGGGTTTCCGCCGGATATAACGGGGTGGTTGCAAACGGCCGTTCCTGCCATCACCGCCCAACTCAAGCAAGAGGAAGTAGACTGCCTGCTCCTCACCCCCGCCTGACCCGACTGCGCCATGAACGTGCCCGTGTTGGCACGTGCCTTTGAAGCCGCCGGAATCAGCACCGTTTTAGTCACCATGATGCCCTATTGGGCCGAAAAAACCGGCATCCCACGCACCCTCGGCGTGGAATTCCCCTTCGGCCAAACGCTGGGGCAACCCCATAATGTGGCGCAGCAGCAGCGCGTCATCGCTGCCGCCCTTAACCTGCTGGCAACTGCCCGTGAAACCGGCACGATTGCCCATCTGGATGAACAGTGGCCGATTGAGCAAAAAACCGCCTACAAAGCGTGGCAACCCAGCGAACCCTCCCCCATCATCGCCCACCTCGCCCCGCGCATCCGTGACATCATGCGGCAAAGCCGACAGTAAAAGGGAGTCTGAAGATTAGGAGACTAAGAGGTTGAACTTCTTCCGTTTCTGATCTACAAACAACCATTGCGCGAAAAAATCACGGAACACATTTGTTCTATTTCTTTTTTGCAAAAAAAACGTACAATTTTTCTAAGCATACGAGAATATTTCACGCGAGGCTGATTATGTTAATCCGTTTTACTGCCGAAAATTACCGTTCCATCAATGAAGAGATTGTGTTTTCCTTGCTTCCAGGAAAAACACAGCAAAAAGCCCATCACATAATTACCCACCCCAAGTCAGGAATCGAAACTCTACGCATTGCTTTACTTTATGGTGCTAATGCTTCGGGAAAATCTAATATCATTCTTGCCATGGAGTTTGCCAAAGATTTCATATTGAAAGGTGTTCGCCCTAAAGCAAGCATTCCCCTTGAGCCTTTTCGGCTTGAAAAAAAACGTTCACAGCAGCCATCACGCTTCGAGTTTGAATTCATAATTGATGAACAAGCATATGGCTATGGGTTTGTCGCAGATCGGCAGAGAGTTCATGAAGAATGGCTATATGCTCTTGATGCCAAAACTGAAAGTCCCGTCTTTGAAAGGCAAACAACTTCCAACGGAATCGTAAATGCAAAATTCAACCACGATCAAAGTATCGTTCAAGAAGAACCACAATTCTTACAGTTTGTAACACGCGGCACACGACCAAACCAGCTCTTACTAACATCGCTCATCGAGAACAATGTGCAGTTCGTTAATACAATATACGAATGGTTTCACGAAAGCCTTACAATTATTTTCCCTGAATCATATGCGACAGGGATCCAAGTTGGAATCTATAAAGATAAAAAGTTTAAACAAGAGCTAGAAAGTTTCTTAAAGAGAATGAATACTGGAATTGGCGAAGTTTGCACTAAACCAGTATCACCTTACACAATAGATTTTCCTAAAGAAGTAATTGAGGATGCTCTAAACGAACTAACTAGCAACGATAAATCCTCTACAAAAGATAAAAATGTAGACGAAATTATTGTGATAAATGGGTCAGGTGGTCGTTATTTTCTACTTCTCAATGAAGCTAATGAAATCGAGGCCTATTCTCTTAGTACTCGTCGCTTTGTCAGTGATGAATCTATAGACTTTGACATGTTTGAAGAGTCAGATGGCACACAAAGATTGTTTGATCTATTTCCAATATTATATGATACTGAAAACAAGGTGTTTGTTGTCGATGAGCTAGAACGCAGTTTACACCCCAATTTGGTCCGCAATTTTCTTAGTAATGTTCTAGAGACAACCAATAACAATCAACTTATTGTTACAACTCATGAATCAACGCTTTTAGATCTAAGCTTGTTACGACGAGATGAAATATGGTTTACTGAAAAGTCGCCTTCTGGAGCGTCATCTTTATATTCGCTAGAGGATTTCAAACCTCGGCATGATCTTGATATTCGCAAAGGATATTTGCAAGGTCGGTTTGGTGCAATTCCTGTGTTTGGTAGTTCATTAAAACCCAATTTTATAGAGGAATAGATGCCTCGTAAACGCCGTCCTTTCATTCGTCCAGATGCTTTTCGGGACTCTCGCCTTGTGATTATTGCGGCGGAAGACACAAAAGCAACCGTTTCGTATTTTGAAACGCTGAGATCATCGGCTTTCTACCAAAACCCGCAAGTACATGTCGAAATATTACCCCGAACAACAACGGCCTCATCCCCAGAACATGTTTTAGAGCAGCTAAGTCAATGGCGCCAAGAATATCAAATTGCCGAAAATGATGAACTATGGCTGGTTATTGATGTAGACAACTGGGGCGATGCCAAGTTAAGCCGCATCAGTCAAATCTGCAACCAGAAAAATTTCTTTATGGCCGTCAGTAACCCGGCTATTGAGCTTTGGTTTCTACTCCATATAACAAACGTCAAGGACGAATATTCTGCTCAACAGAGGCAAGTGCTATTTGAGAATAAAAAAGTAAACGCTAATCGGACGGCCCTCGAGCAAGTATTAATTGAGAAATTAGGCAAGTACAATAAAAGCAATTTCGATGCTGTCCCATTGATGGTAAACATACATCTTGCTATCTTACATGCAAAAGATTTAGAGATTAATCCAAATGATCGCTGGCCGCAGCAATTAGGAACGCAGGTGTATCGGCTGGTTGAATCAATTTTAGATTTATCACGGGACCTATAAGACTCATAGCCGTATTAGAAACGTCTCCAACGACGTTGGCTCGCGCTGCAAAAGCTGACGCAGCACGAAGGGGTTGCCGACTAGTCCGTAGTTGGCGTAGTAGACAAACATCCGCCGCAGTGTGTCAATGGCATAAGGAGACAGCCCGGCGGCTTCGGCTCCCGCCTGCCATTCGCCCAGCGGGGTTTCGACAACGCGGACGGGGCGGTTGAGATGGGTGGCGAGGGTGTGGGAAACGGCCGTTTGTGTCAACCCCACCGTCCCCACCAGCTCATACGTCCCCCCCACCAATTCCGGCTCCGTTAGCACCCGCACCGCCGCCGCCGCCACATCGTGCAAATCCACCAAACTCAGCCGCGTCGCCGCCGGATACGGCACCGCATACACCCCCTCGGCCACAATCCGCTGCCACCCCGCCAACAAATTTTGCATATAAGCCGTCGGCTGCAAAACCGTCGTGGCAATCCCTGACTCAAACAGCAGTTCCTCCACTCGCAGCTTGTTCCAATGGTGTGGCATCGCCTCCGTCTGCGGGTGCAGCACCGAATGGTAAACAATATGGCGCACCCCTGCTGCCCGCGCCGCCGCCACCAACCAACGGCCGATTTTCACCTCATCCGGGTGCATATTGGGGCAAATATGGTAAACGCTCGCCACCCCTGCCAACGCCCCCGCATAAACCGACGGGTCGGCTATGTCACCCACCACCACATCAGCTGCACCTGCTTCACGGAGAATGGCAGCCTGTTCCGGCCGGCGCACCCACCCCCGCACCGTTGCCCCCCGCGCCACCAACGCCTGCACCACCGCCCGCCCTGTTTTTCCCGCTGCACCCGTCACTAAAAGCACTACCCTAGCACCTCTCTCAGAATGAACTCTACCAAACAACCCAGCTTGCTTATTGCCCAATCATTCAAGGGAATCGGTCAATAAGCCCTACGGATTAGTTGCTCCATCAAAAATAACCCAAGTCGTATCAGCTGTGATATTCATGCTTGTACGTGGAACCAAAATTAGTTCAAACGGGTAAGAGATAACAGCCGAAACCATCCGATCTGGATCCGGTTCTGTTCGGTTAACCCGAATATCAAGCATGTCTGAAGCAAAAGAAAGCTCTTCAACCGTAACAGAATAGCCACTGCTTGCTACCTCTCCGCCAAAAACAGCCAACAGCCAAAATTCACTATAATTAACACGTTCAATTTGCTCGACAACAGCCGCATCATCAAAAAGAGGCTCCAATTCCATTGCCTGATCTCTGTCCCCGACAATTAGCAGTGTCGGCTCCATCAGTCCAGCAATCAAAGAATCCCCCTGTAACAAACGTTCAAAGTTCGTTAGTGTACCCGAGCCAGATTGTAAAGGCTTTTCAGAAGACGGAACACTTATGGAATCCCCTTCCACTGACTCAGTGCTGTCCAAATCCTCTAATAATTTTTCCTCAGATGATACAATGGAAATACTTGTTGGCACAATTAGCTCCTCACTTAATTCAGAGGTATCAGATGTTGGCACACAAGCTTCCAGAATCATGCAAAAAATGACAAGCACAGTGAGCAGCATAACCCTACTAGGTAAGTTTATTTGAATCTCTAACATTTGAATCTCCTGCTAAAATCGAGTTACTTATCAAACGTGTCAATTATCCAAAAAGTTCCAAGGATGGCGGAACCATCCTTGGAAACATATGATATTTATTTATAGGTCTTTGAGCTTATGAAGTTTCAAAAGCAGTAACTTTTGACCTCATATCACATTCACAGCGTCTAGCTTCAAAAACACATTCTGTATGGAAAAACAACCGAATTATCACGATATTTCGCCATGTCAACCCAAGGGTAGAGTATATTTAGTTGCTGCGCCACCACGCCGCTCCAACATATTTTGGTGTGCTACTACAGCGGAACTTGTGAATTTGCAACGTGTAGGTTCCTGTCGTGGTAGGTGTAAAGTCAACAATTTCAAAAATATTGTTGAGACTGGTCGAACTTGCCACGACAGAACCAGATGGGCTAAGGATTCTTAGATCGAGATCCGCGCTTGGCTGGGAAGTATAGTTTTCATAGCTTGGATTTTGATCCCAAGCAATTACGGCGCGTGTCCGTTTACCAGCCACCAGTGGCATGGTTAGGGCATTGTAGTTTGTCGGTGAGGAACAAGAGTAGTTCAGACCAACCCAGCCACCATTGTATCCACGAGTCACATTATCAGCATTGTAAGCGACAATACCACCAGCTCCGTCACGACTACTAAAACGCCGAGCACCCTCAATATTGTGGGTAGCAGAAGCCATCAAAATCGCTTTGACAGCTTCCGGCCAAATTTGCAAACTACGATTACGCTGCATCAAAGCTGTTGTTAAACCAGTAACCATAGGGGCAGCATAGCTAGTACCAGAACCAATAGGACCTGTCCAAGGGCTGGCTGTTGTCGCGCTATTAATATTTGTTCCCGGTGCTGCTATTTCTGGTTTAGCAGAAATAGGATCGCGCCAGCTTGACGAAGAGTTCATGATGTCGCCAGACCAGGTTGTCGTATTTAGGTCATTGAAGTTGCCAACAGTAATGACATTGTAAGCCACACCCGGTGTGCCTACATTTCCATTACCATCACCGCTATTACCAGCAGCAACCACAACTGTGCGAAAGCTATTGAAGATCAGGGAATCATAGTAACGAGCCTCATCATTGTCTACGCTTAACCCGGTGTCTCGCCCCCAGCTTAGGTTAAAGACCCTTGCGCCCCACTCTGCCGCTGCGGTAGAGCGATTGGTAAGCTCGCTTCCCCAACCACCGCATGAGCCACCGGCACGTAATATGGCTCCCGGAGCAATACCAAAGCGGGATGGATGAGAGCTATTGATAATGCCAACGACTCCTGTGCTATGGCTGCTGGCGGTACTACAAACATAGGTCGAGTCTTGAGTGACACTACTAATATAAGGGTTTGCTGTAGCAACGCGACCCCCTACCTCGATTACAGCAGCTTTGATGTCAAACCCCGCCATACGCCGATTATAAACAGTATTCATGCCAATCGTGCCGTAAGCTGCTTCCAGCGTCGGTTCTGAAATAGCATCAAGGTAAATTGTGTCAATTTCTTCCCACTGAGCAACATCTCTGATAGCATCTACGCTTAGTGTAGTAGTGAGACGGGGGGCGTATTGATCACTTTCCACGTGAATGCCAAGGTCATTTAGCCTACTTATGACAGATTCTACAATTGTAGCCACATCGGTTTCGCGCTGAACATTAACTTCCGTCAAGAATGAGTCAATTTCTTCTTGGTTAGTAAAGGTTTCTGTATTGTTATCTGCTTCAGCACGCATGCCTTCGGCAGTATCATCCTCTTTTAGCCAAATGATAACAGGCACTTGCTCATAATCACCGATAGACAGATAATCATATAATTCGGGGCTGAGACGACCATATTTTGTTTGATAAGCAGCTTTTTCATCAGCCTCTACTTTGGTCAAGTCAATTTCGTTTCCATTGCTGTCGAAAGCAATGCTATAGCTATCCCCGCTTCCTTCATTCAAAACCTTATAGACAAATACTGTTCTACCTATAAGGGAGAACTGAACGGATTCAGCATTTTCAACCACTAGATTAGCACTCTGTACGTTATTTGTTTGGGCAATAGATTGGAGGGCTTTATTGGAAAGCCGTTTCATTACAGCCTGAGTCTGTGGATCCACGTCACTGTCTTGTGAAACAATATCTATGTCATCTATATCTGCCTGGCGGCCATCATTAGGATGAAGATCGGGTGCTCCATCAACGATGCTACCACCAGTTGCCAATGTAACGCTTGCGCCAACAAGAATAGCAAGGCCAAATAAAAAGAGAGAAATTTTTACTCGAAAACTATGGGACGTGCGTTTCATGATTTGATACTCCTTATCACGGTCTAATTGTAGGCTTTATATAAACAGAGGCGGCTTTTATAACACAACACATAAATGACAGACTTATGCGCCACCTCATTCGGCACAGAAAGGCTTAGGGGTTATAAAAAACGTAGAAATTAGAAACCTACCAGCATTGGGTTTTAATTGCTGATTTTTAACTATTATAGAAAAAGTTAAAAAGAGGTTTTTGGAACGATTTCCCAAGTAAGGAAAGAAAAGTGCGATTTCTTGTTTACATAACAGCACCTCCTGAATAAATTGAGAGTTGTTATATCTTGATAGAAATGACTTTAGAAATAGTCCAAGGGGCTTATGAAAACAACCTGGCCTCGACTTATAGAACAATTAATACAACTATATTCTTTAAACGTTAATTTTGCGTTAATAAACTCTACAACGAGAATGTTAACTAGATGACATGTCCTAGCTCCTTTTCTATAGTTATCCACTTTGAAGCCCCTCCTGTTGTGGTGGTGATACTTGAAACAACCCAGCCTTCTATCCGCTGACCGAATGGATCAGACAAACGATCAAAAAGAGTACATTACCAAACCGCAAAGTAAGGCATTTTTCTTTGCCTTTTTGTGCCTCTGCGAATTTCCCTGACAGAGCGTTTCGCAACCGCTTACCATGCACAAATAAGATGGGCAAAACTACATCATCTAGCTATAATGCCCATCCATCAAACAAAAAGTACGCATTGCTGCCAATACAACTGTAAACAGGAGGAAGGAAATGCCCCGTATTGTTCGCGCAGCTTTATTGCAAGCAAGCTGGACAGGTGATCCAGAGACGATGATTGCCAAACATGAGGCGTATGCCCGCGAGGCGGCCGGCCGGGGAGCGCAAGTGATGTGCTTCCAAGAGCTATTCAACGGCCCCTACTTCTGCCAGGTGCAAGACCGCCAATTTTTTGCCCACACCGAACCCATTCCCGACGGCCCCACCACAAAACGAATGCAGGCGCTCGCCAAAGAAACGGGCATGGTGCTGATTGTGCCGATGTATGAAGCCGATGGTCCCGGCATTTATTACAACACGGCGGCAGTGATTGATGCCGACGGCCGTTATCTGGGCAAATACCGCAAAACCCACCTGCCCCACCAGCCCGGCTTTTGGGAAAAATATTATTTTCGCCCCGGCAATTTGGGGTATCCGGTGTTTGAAACGGCCGTTGGCAAAATCGGCGTCTACATCTGCTACGACCGCCACTTTCCCGAAGGGGCGCGGATGCTGGGGCTACACGGAGCCGAAATCGTCTTCATTCCCTCCGCCACCTCACGCGGGCTGTCGCAGCATTTGTGGTGCATTGAGCAAACCAGCCACGCCATCGCCAATGGCTACTTTGTCGGAACCATCAACCGGGTCGGCGTTGAGCCGCTGGGCGACAATGATTTTTACGGCCAAAGCTACTTTTGCACCCCACGCGGCGAATTTGTCACCACCCTCGGCGACCGCAGCGACCTGCCGGGGCAAGGGGATGCCTATAACGAAGAACTCATCGTCCGTGACCTCAACCTCGACCTCATCCGCGAAGTCCGCGACACCTGGCCCTTCTACCGCGACCGCCGGCCGGATATGTACGACAAAATTACTCAGCCTTAAAGAAAAACAGGACGCAGATTTACCTGATTTTCCTGATCAGGTCTATCAGGAAAATCTGCGTCCCATTTCAGGAGAAAAAGATGCGTACCCTCATCAAAAACGGCACTTTGGTCAGCGCCAGCGACACCGTGGTGGCTGACATGATGATTGAAAATGGCAAAATTGCCCTGATTGGGCAAGACATGTGGGACGATGATGCGGAAACGATTGATGCCAGCGGCAAGCTGCTGCTGCCGGGCGGCATTGATGTCCACACCCACCTCGACCTTCCCTTTGGCGGCACTGTCTCTTCCGATGACTTTTTTACCGGCCACCGGGCGGCGGCGTTTGGTGGCACCACCACCCATCTGGATTTTGTGATTCAGCCCATCGGTGGGTCACTCCACGACGGCATTGCGGCGTGGCACGCGAAGGCCGACAGCAAAGCGGCGATTGACTACGGCTTCCACATCGCCATCACCGATTTGCGCGACGACGTGATGGCGGAGATTCCCAGCGTGGTAGACGAAGGGATCACCAGTTTGAAGCTGTTTATGGCCTACAAGGGGGTGTTCCAGATTGACGACACCACCCTGTTTCGCGCCATGAACGTGGCCGCCAAACACGGGCTGCTGATTATGGTTCACGCCGAAAACGGGGACGTGGTGGCGGAATTAACCAGCCAACTGCTGGCCGAGGGCAAAACGGCTCCCAAATACCACGCCACCTCGCGGCCGACCATTGCTGAAGCCGAGGCAACAGGGCGGGCGGTGGCTATGGCCGGGATTAGCGGCGCGTCGCTGTATGTGGTGCATATGACCTGCGAGGAGGCGGTGGAGCAGCTGGTGCTGGGGCGGCAGAAGGGGTTCCGGGTGATGGGGGAGACCTGTACCCAGTATATGTTTATTTTTGCGGAAGATTTGGCAAAGCCGGGGTTTGAGGGAGCCAAGTTTGTTTGCTCGCCGCCGGTGCGCCAGCCGAAGGATGCGCCAGTGCTGTGGCGGTCGCTAGCGAACAACACCCTGCAGGTGGTGTCAACGGATCATTGTCCGTTTTGGTATGAGGGGGGGATTAACGGCCGTTTACCCGGCAAAGAACTCGGCCAAGCCAGCTTCGACAAAATCCCCAACGGGATGCCCGGCATTGAAGACCGGATGGCCGTCATGTGGCACCACGGGGTCAACGGCGGCAAACTCACCCCCAACCGCTTTGTCGAAATCACCAGCACCAACCCGGCCAAAATCTTTGGTCTTTACCCGCACAAAGGCACCCTCAGCGTGGGGGCCGATGCCGATATTTTGCTGTGGAATCCTAACCACGAACACACCATTAGCGCGGCCACCCACCACATGAATACCGACTATAATGTGTATGAAGGGATGACGGTGCGCGGCTGGCCGACGCAAGTGCTGCTGCGCGGGGAGCTGATTGTGGATGGTGAACGGTGGCTGGGGCAGGCGGGAAACGGCCGTTTTCTCCGTAGACGGCCGTTTGCGGAAATATTGTAACATGATCTCAGATAGCAAAGATGCTGAGTGGCAGCAACGCCAGTGGCAAGCATTGGCAAAGGCACGTCAACTTCGTGAGCAGATGGCGGCTCATGGGCTATTATTTGATTCAACCAAGATGTTACGAGAGGTGCGTGAGGAACGTTTGGAAGAACTGTTAGGCGCTTGCTTCCAAACAAAAATGGCAACGCGGATGACGCGGATCGGAGCGGATTAAACGGATCAGAAAAAAATATCTGCCAAAATCCGGCTTAAATCCGCGTCATCCGCGCATCTATTCTGCAAAACAACATGCAAGAAACGACACCCACAAACCCACGCCCTACCCCAACAAACTGGCCGCCCCTGCTTTTGTTAGGGGTTCTCCTGCTTCTGGCTCTCGTTATCGCCATCGGCCAATTTGGGCTGGCAAACGACGACCCCGCGTTGGTGGACTCTACGCCGGGGCAGCTTGCCCTGTGGGTGGCCGACCAAACCACGCAGCCGGAGCGACGGGTGGAATCGTGGCTGGTGTGGCTGACCAAACCGACTGCACCCAACGGCGTGTTAAGCGAAACGGCCGCTTTAGGACGGGCGCGGTTTATCTTGGGGCTGCTGCCACTGTTGGTGGCCGGGCTGGCCGGGTATGCGGCGTGGGTGGTGTGGAAAAGGCCAAAAGGTGGGAGAGAAACGGCCGTTTTTCTCCTCCTCGCCTACACCTTCCTCCTCTTCAACATCCCCGCCCACAGCCAACCCGCCTTCACCCTCGTTCTCGTTGGCATCGTCGGCAGCCTTGTCGCCGCCTTTCTCGCCCCCGGCCACGTCTCCTCCCGGCTCGGCTTCTTTGTCATCATCGCCACCATCCTGGTTGGCTGGGAGCTATACAAAATTGTCGGCGATGCCACCGGCAACGTCCTGCCCCTCACCGATTTCCCCTGGAAGCTCCCCCACTGGCAAACCGTGGCCGAAGCCCTGCTCCAGCCCGCCCGCCGCAACGGCCCCCAACTATTGGTACGCATTCTTGCCGCCGCTAGTTGGGTAACATGGATTGAAGCGTTTATGGGGTTTGTCGTAGGCAGCTTGCTTGGGTTTGGGCTGGGGGTGCTGTTTGCCCACAACCCACTGTTGGAGCGCGGCCTGCTGCCCTACGCCGTTGCTTCCCAAACCGTTCCCATCATCGCCATTGCCCCCATGATTGTCGCCTGGCTAGGGCAAGGCATCGTTTCCGTCGCCGTCATCTCCGCCTATCTCGCCTTTTTTCCCGTCACCATCAACACCCTGCGCGGCCTGCTCTCGCCCGACCAGCGCAAGCTGGATTTAATGCAGTCGTATGCCGCCTCCAAATCCACCATCTTGTGGAAGCTGCGGCTGCCCTCGGCACTGCCCTACATTTTTTCCGCGCTCAAAGTCGCTTCCACCGCCTGCGTCGTCGGAGCCATCGTCGGCGAACTGCCCTCCAGCCGCAGCGACGGGCTGGCGGCTGCCATTCTCCGCGCCAGCGGCAACTACGCCTCGGAGCCAGAAAAACTGTGGGCGGCAATTATCATGGCCTCACTCGTAGGTATGCTCTTTTTTGGCCTTGTTAGCCTGGCGGAACAACTCACCTTGCGCGGCTTTGCCGTGGCGCGAGAACAATCATGAACAACAAACCCGTTATTTCTGTCTCATCAGCCAACAAAATTTTTAACGTGGGCAGCGACGAAGCCGTCATCGCCCTCAAAGACATCAACCTAGAAATCCAGCCAGGGGAGTTTGTCTCCTTTATTGGCCCATCGGGCTGCGGCAAGTCCACGCTGCTGCGGCTGATTGCCAACTTGACGGAGCCAACCAACGGCACGGTGGTGGTCAATGGCAAATCGCCGCAGGAAGCGCGGCTGAACCGCGAATATGGCTTTGTTTTTCAGGCGGCGACGCTGTATGAATGGCGCACGATTAAGAAAAATGTGCAGTTGCCGCTGGAAATTATGGGCTACGCGCTGGAGGAACAGGAGCAGCGAGCGCAGAAGATGCTGGAGATGGTGGAGCTAGGGCGGTTTGGCAACCATTACCCCGGCCAGCTTTCGGGCGGGATGCAGCAGCGGGCTTCGATTGCGCGGGCGCTGGCCTTTGAGCCGCCACTGCTGCTGATGGATGAGCCGTTTGGGGCATTGGATGAGTTTACCCGCGACCGGATGAATATGGAACTGCTGCGAATTTGGCGGCAAACGCAGACAACGGTGCTGTTTGTGACCCACAGCATTGCCGAAGCGGTCTTTTTGTCTACACGGGTTGTGGTGATGTCGGCGCGACCGGGGCGCATCAAGGATGTGATTGACATTGACCTGCCTCACCCGCGCCTGTTTGAAACGCGGGAATCGGAGGCTTATTATGGGTATGTAACGGCCGTTCGTGAAAGCCTCCGCGATGCCTTCCATGCCGACATTGAGTAAGCAATGGTAGCAAACACCAATTCCAAACTGGTTGAGCGACTGCGCTACTACCTGCCCACAATTGTGGTAGCGGTGGCGGTGCTGGGGCTTTGGGAACTGCTGGTGCGGCTGTTTAACATCCAGCAATTTTTGCTGCCCAAACCCAGCAGCATCGTCGCCTCACTTATCAACGAGTGGCCGGTGATTGCGCCGCGCATCTTTTTTACGACGCGCAGCGCGGTGGGTGGGTTTGTGATGGGAACGGCCGTTGGTGTTCTCATGGCCTTCATCACCGCCCGCTTTGTCAGCCTGCGCGAAGCGATGATGCCCTTTGCCATCGCCGCCAACTCCGTCCCCATCATCGCCCTCTCCCCCATCATGTTCAACTGGTTTGGCCCGCTCAACCCGTTTTCCTGGATGGTTATCGTCTCGGTGATGGTCTTTTTCCCCGTCCTCATCAACACCGTGCGTGGCCTGACCGAAGTCCAGCCAGAAGCACTAGAATTGATGCGTTCCTACGCCGCCAGCCCACTCAAGGTGCTTCTATCGCTGCGCGTACCCAACGCCCTGCCCTATCTGTTTAGCGCCCTGCGCGTTGCCAGCGTCTTGAGCATGATTGGGGCGATTGTGGCCGACTTTTTTGGCGCAGAACGCAACACGCTGGGCAAATATGTAACGCAAGAAGCGGCCGTTTTGCGCTTTGCCAACACCTGGGCGGCTATCCTTGTCGCCAGCCTCATCGGCATTGCCCTCTATACCTTTGTGCTGCTGGTGGAACGGTGGTTTTTAATGCCCTGGTCGAAGGGGCAAGAAGTATAACGTTGGAGATTAGAGATTGGAGATTTTGCCTCTCCAATCCCCAATCTCCAGTCTCTAATCTCAAGTGCAGAGGAGGTGATTCACAAACAAAAACTGTTTACTGTTTACTGTCAACTGTTTACTAATTTTCACGAGGAGATTCTGAGAAGATGAAAAAGCAATTGGTTGTCTTTGTTTTGATGCTTGTCTTTGGTGTTTTTGTTTTGTCGGCGTGCAGCGGTGGTGGGGAACCAACGGCCGTTCGTGTGCAATTACAGTGGGTCGCCCAATCCCAGTTCGCTGGCTACTACGCCGCCCTGGAAGAAGGGTACTATGAAGAAGAAGGGCTGGATGTCACCATTCTCGAAGGTGCGCCCGACATTGTGCCGCAGCAGGTATGCGTCAACGGCGGTGCCGAGTTCTGTACCGCTTGGGTTCCCAAAGCACTCGAATCCCGCGAAGCTGGAGCCGATTTGGTCAACATCGCCCAGATTTACCAGCGTAGCGGTACACTGGAAGTGTCGTTCAAAGATTCTGGTATTACCTCCGTAGCCGATTTGGCCGGCCGCAACGTAGGTGTCTGGGACTTTGGCAACGAGCATGAGGTGTTTGCCGCCCTGCGGAAAGAAGGGCTTGACCCCGAAAGCGATGTCGACATCGTCATTCAGCCGTTTGATATGACCCTGCTGCTGACGGGCGAAATTGATGCCGCCGAGGCAATGATCTACAACGAATATGCCCAGGTGCTGGAAGCGGAAAACCCGGCCACAGGGGAACTCTACAAGCCCGAAGACCTCAACGTCATCAACTTCAACGACGTGGGCACGGCCATGCTGCAAGATGCGGTCTGGGTCACCGATTCTTGGATTAGTCAGGACGGCAACGATGCCATTGCGGAGAAGTTTTTGCGGGCAACGTTCCGGGGCTGGATGTTCTGCCGCGATAATTTGGATGCCTGCGTG
>JAGQGA010000370.1 GCA_020432595.1 Anaerolineales bacterium
TGTGGCAAAACCCCGATCTGGTCAACCAGCGCGTCAACGCCTTTCGCACCACGCTCGATGAGGCACTCGATGGCAACCCCGCTGCCCTCCTTCCCTCCATCCTTGGCGTGGTCAAAATGTTTACCATCGAAGGCGACCAGGAATGGCGCTACCATGTCGCTGGCGAACCAGTGTTTGATTGGGTGACGGGGTTGTTTTTTTATGGCGGCGTTATGTGGGCGGTTTTTTGCATCTTTACAAGCAGGGGAGCAGGGGAGCAAGGGGGCAGGGGTGAAAACGAACCTACCCTACTCGCCTGCTCCTTTGCCCCCCTGCTCCTTTTCTGGCTGGCTGCCATGCTTGGCCCCAACGCCATTTTGGAAGCCAACTCCTCCTTTTTGCGGGCGGCGGGGGCGATGGTGCCGGTGTATTTGTTAACGGCCGTTTTCCTCGACCACACCCTCACCTACACCACCACCCGCTGGCCGCAAACAACCCGCCTCTGGCCGTTGCTGCTGACTGCTGGCTTTGCCCTCACCCTGCTCAATACCTGGCAGCAATACTTTGTCCGCTGGGCCAACAACCCCGACGTGCGCGAGATCTATCAGGCTGATTTGGCGGCGATGGGGCGTTACCTCAACGAAAACCCACCTCCGCCCAACACCCGCGTCTACATCGGCCACCCCCGTGCCTACGATGCCGCCCCGCGTGATTTTGCCTACCACACCCGCCGGCCCGTAAGCTGGTTTGTTCCAGCCAATGGGATTGCGTGGAGCGACCAACCCGCTTGGTATTTGCTGCCTGCCGATGAGCCACCCCCAGCGGCACTAACGGAAGTGGCGACGGCAATGCCTATCCCTTATTCCGACGGCGACCCGGCTTTTGTCCGCTATGATACGACCCTGTGGGATGTTGAGCCAGCCGCGCCGCTGCAAGCCACCTTTGCCAACGGGCCAACCCTGGTGGGCTACACGCTGCCGGATGAACTGCTTCGCGGCGATAAGCTAACGGCCGTTTTCCACTTCCAAATCCCCGACCCCGCCCCTAACCTGCCCAACAGCCTCACCTACGTCCGCACCCAACTGCTGGACGACAGCGGCAACGTCTGGGCCGAAAGCAGCGAACTGCTCACCTATCCACAGGCCAATTGGCAGGCGGGGGACAGGTTTGGGCAAACGGCCGTTCTCACCCTGCCCGGCGGAATGCCCCCCGGCCAAGCCCAGTTCCGCATTGATTTGCACGATGGCGACGGCACGCTCTTTGCCCTGTCTGGTGAAAACCGCACGGCTCTGCTGCCCATCCGCAGCCGCCCCTTGGCTGACTTCACCCCACCCACCGATGCCCTCATTTTTGACCAAACCCTGATGCTGCAAAGTGCCACCTTTAGCAGTCTGCTTACCCCTGGCCTCGACATCAACATGGCACTCAATTGGGTGGCGTTGCAGCGTCCCACCACCGATTACGCTCTCAAGCTCCAACTTGCCGACCCCGACACAGGCGAATCAATTCTTGAGCAAACGTTCGACATTTGGATCGGCCGCTATCCAACCTCGCGCTGGCAACTACATGAGCCGGTAACCAGCCTGCACCAGTTCCACGTTCCGGCCGATTTGGTGATTGGGGTGGAGCCGGTGCTGAAGGTGTGGTTGTTGACACCAGAAGCTGGTGTAGGGGAAACGGCCGTTTCCATCACCCAGGGCAACAACATCCTCGCCACCATGCAGCTTGACCAACGCCAGCGGCTCTACACCCCTCCACCCATCTCCCATCCCCTTACCGCCCAATTTGGCGATGCCATCCAACTGCTCGGCTACGACCTGCAAACCGATTCCGAAGCCCTACATCTCACGCTTTACTGGCAAGCCCTAGCAACCCCCGCCACCAACTACACCGTTTTCAACCATTTGGTAGACAGCAACGGCCAAATCATTGCCCAGCTAGACAGCCCCCCCAGCGGCGAGGGTTGGCTTACGGCTACCTGGCTACCGGGCGAAATCGTTGTTGACCAGCGCACCATTCCGCTAAATGGGGTGTCGGCCGGCGACTACACCCTGCTGCTGGGTCTTTACAGTTCCAGCGGTGGCGAACGGCTGCCAGTGAAAGCCGAGGGGCAACCTCAGCCTGATAACCAACTGCGCCTGGTTCAAGAGGTGCTCTCTCCATAGCCAGGAAAAAGGGCTTGGGGTTGAAAGGGAAACGGCCGTTTCCCAGACGGCCGTTTCACCACAAGTCAGTGGTAAATTTCACACCAAAGCGGGATGAGGTTGGAAGGGGAATGGGCATCATAAATAGTGACCCTTATCAGAATGTTTTTTGACGACCATAATCCTTCCCACATTCATGTTGAATATTCGGGGAAGAAGGCAAATTTTGATTTTAATGGGAATGTAACCAAGGGCGATTTGAATTCGAGAACCGCAACTAAACTTGTCCGTGAATGGATTGACCTGCATGTTCTTGAACTCGAAGAATGTTGGAAACTGGCGCAGGAAAGCAAACCGATTGGGAAAATCCCTCCTTTAACGTGAGGTTAAAATCATGTCGAACATGAACGATATTATAAAGCTAATAATACCTTCCATATCCTATTTGATGATGGCGTGGCTGGGGATGTTGATCTAACGGAATTTACATAGACCTAAATCGGTTCCTTTCGGCAGTGGGGCAACCATTTGCTCGATTGCTTGTTGCATTTGATAATTGTGCTTCTAGGTATGTTGGGACTGATTATTTCCACACACCAGGTTCTCTTAACAATTGTAATGGTGAATTTAACTGACTTCAGTACAATAGTAACTGGCTTTGTATATGCCAAACTAGGCTCTGCAAGACAAAGGGCAGGGGCAACGGTTAATGAGCAGCATAAATCAGCAAGAATCAACAACACAAGAGCTACCAGAACGTCTTTCCTGTCTCCAGGCTGAATTGGAGCAGGCTCGTGCTCGGCTGACCAAGGTGCAGGAACGGTATGAATTGGCAAGCCAGGCGGGGCGTACTGGGGCATGGGATGCAGATTTGCGGACGGGAACACTGTATATTGACCCGCTTTTGCGTCAGTCGCGCAATATTCCGCATGGGCAAACACCCACGTTAACGGCGTTTTTAACGGCCGTTCATCCCGCCGACCTTCTCGTAGTTAGCCAGGCCGTTTCCGCCTTTCTCCGTGGAACCACAAGCGACTACCAGATTGAACACCGCAATCTTTTGGACGATGGTTCCGTCCGCTGGGTGGCCGTTCACGCCATCGCCCTGCGCGACAAAGACGGTTTTCCCTACCGTCTCGTAGGCACCGAAACCGACATTACTGACAAGCGCAACGCTGAACTAGCGTTACAAATAGCCAAAAGCGAACTGGAGCAGCGGGTTGAACAGCGAACGGCCGATTTGGAGCAGATCAACAACGCGCTGAAAAAAGAGATCGGCCGGCACGAGCAAGCCCGCGACAATCTGCGTCAAAGCGAAGACAGTCTGCGCCGCTTATATCTCATCACCATTGACCGTACCACCAGCTACGCAGAAAAAGTTGAACGGCTGCTGGCCCTAGGCTGCGATCTTCTGCAAATGGAAACCGGGATGCTCTCCCGCGTGACGAACAACGATTACGAACTCCTCCACGTGCGTTCGCCTTCTCCCATGAAACCCGGCATGGTCTTGCCGCTGGACATGACCTACTGCGAACTACTGCTCACCATTCCGCCTGACCAATGGCCGCTTACATTTGTCAACATTGGTCAGTCAGAGCAAGCGTATCACCCTGCCTATCAAAATTTCCGGCTGGAAGCCTATATTGGCTTGCCCATCATCGTTCGCGGCCGTCCTTATGGCACGCTCAATTTTTCCTCCGCCTCGGTACGCAACGAGCCATTCACCAGCACCCAGAAAGGCATGATTCAATTAATGGGGCAGTGGCTCACAACCGAACTGGAGCGGCAGCAGTTAGAAGCCGAGTTCCGCCAATCGCAAAAAATGGAGGCCATTGGGCAGCTTACCAGCGGTGTCGCCCACGATCTCAACAATTTGCTCACTATCATTACCGGCTACAGCGACCTGCTAACCGAACCAGAGTTGGGGCTAAGCGGTAGCCCGCTCCGCTATGCCCGCGCCATTCGGGATGCCGGGCATCAGGTGAGCGAATTGACTAACCAGTTACTCATCTTTAGCCGGGCACAAGAGCAGGAACTGCAAATTTTGCAGTTGAATGAGATCATTATCAAAACCAAGAGCATGATTGAGCGGTTAATTGGCGAGAACATCATTGTCGCCACCGAACTGGCACCCAATTTGGGCAACATCAAGGCTGATCCGGTGCAAATTAACCAGATACTTGTGAATTTAGCCGTTAATGCCCGTGATGCCATGCCCAGTGGGGGGCAACTACTCATCGCCACCAGCATGGTTACAACAGATAATGACGCAACCATCATTGATACAGCTTTATTAAGCCCCGGTCAATATGTTTTGCTCACGGTGAGCGATACGGGTGTGGGCATGGCACCAGAAACGCAAGCTAAAGCGTTTGAGCCGTTTTTTACAACAAAGGAAAAGGGCAAGGGCACAGGGTTAGGTCTTTCCACCGTCTATAGCATTGTGATGCAAACGGGCGGCAAGGTGTATTTGGAAAGCGAACCTGGGTCTGGGACAACTTTTCAGATTTATTTCCCCACGATGGCAAGCTATGAAGTGGTGGAAAAACAGGAAGAGATTGTTGAAGGTTTGCCGCCGATGGCAGTGGGGCATGAAGTGGTGCTGCTGGTTGAAGACCGGGAAAGCGTGCGCGAATTCGTGCAGGAGGTGCTGCTGGATGCTGGTTACACAGTTCTGGTGGCTGAAGATGGGATGCAGGCGGTTTCACTGTTCAATGATTATGCTGAACCGATTGATTTGCTGCTGACGGATGTGATTATGCCGGGGATGAATGGGGCGGAACTGGCTTCGTTCTTGCTGGATTTGTCGGCAGGGTTGAAGGTGCTGTATATGTCGGGCTATACGGATGCGATTTCATTGCAAACGGCGCATCCGGGGCAGAAACATTTCTTGCATAAGCCGTTTATGCCGCATGATTTGCTGTGGTCGGTGCGTCAGGCGTTGGATGATTAGGCCGCGTTTGTCTGAGTTTTTTAGGTATGGGGTCAGCTTGGGTAGCTGGCCTTTTTTTGTGCGGGTGATGGCAGATGAGGGAAAAAACGGCCGTTTCTGCCTGGGGTTGGTTGCTCATTGCGCTGGTTAGCCATACCCTGTGGGGAACCCACCCGGTTTTTGCTCGCTATCTGCAAACTGTCAGCCACCTGCCCAGCCTCTCCATTTTGGTGTTGGCCTATGGCCTACCTTTTGTCATTTTTGGCTTTTTTATCTTGCCACGGCTGGATCGCCACGTCTATCGTTCGCCGTTGCTATGGCAGTTTGGTGCTGTTTCAGTTGTGCGCGGCCTCAGCAACCAGTTTGCTGCACGCTACACCCTGTCGGTGTTTGTCCAAATTGTTACCCAAACGACCCCGTTTTGGGTGGTGCTGCTCAGTGTCTTGCTGCTGCGTGAGGCCACCCCGCGTTACACCAGGCGAGCCGTAGCACTGACGTTTATCGGCTCGGCCTTGATGATGGGAGAGAGTTTGCTGGCGGGGTGGCGGCTGGGAACGGTGGGGGGGATAAACGGCCGTTACGATCTCCTAGGCATCTTTCTTGCCATTATCAGCAGCATCGCCCTCGCCGCCTACATGCTCATCGTCCGCCGCAGCCGCGATGCCCACATTCCCAGCGAAGCCATTATGCTCATGCAATTCTTCGTCATCGCCAGCAGCAGCACCATCCTCTCCATTTTGTGGCAAGAAGATTGGCGCGGCTGGCTTACCATCGGCCTGTGGGACATTGTTGCCTTTTTGGG
>JAGQGA010000371.1 GCA_020432595.1 Anaerolineales bacterium
GATGGTTTGGTCTATTAACCGCTCAAGCATCGCATTGTCGAGGACGTCTATCAGGTCAGCCCTCATCTCTGGAGAGGAGTGCTCAATTATCTTGAATAGCTCTAAGAGCGTGCCTGCTTCGCTTATGAGGCGCAGGTAGCGTTGGGCACCGATTTTGGCTTCTAACGTTTGCAACAGGCCAGGGTCTGTTTTGCCCAACTCACGTAACGCCAAATGGAGCGTGCCAATGGAACGGCCGTTGGCGATGGTTTGGTCTGTTAACCGATCAAGGGTCTCATTGTCAAGGATAGCCAGCACATTTTGCCACCAGTGATCATTTGACTCTGCTAGTTTTGATAGGAGCAAAAGATAATTTCGTAAATCAATTTTGGTAACAAAAGATTGGAGGGAATCATAGTTAATTTGCTGACGCAAACTTGAAAGTAAGTTAGGATAATTGGCCTTTAACTGCCAAAGGAAGTAACCGATTTGTTCAAAAGGTTGTTGTAACGTCTGCTTTAGGACTAGCCCCTCTTGGATATGCTGGCTAAGGATGCTGTAGTAGCAAGTAAACGCTGTGTTGTTTTGACTACGAAGAATGTGTAAACAACGCGCAATTGTATTTAAGGGCAGATTCGCAAAGGTGCGCTCAATGAAATACACGACATTGTCATCTGCCAAGAACTGCCCTTTGGCAACCAGTTCTTCATCTTCGCTTTGCGGAATCCTCAGGTGAGTATTGAGGATATTCAATAAAGCCGCTGTACGCTGCCAGTCATTAAGCTTATCATTCTGGAAATAGGTGAGAAGATGGTTGATAATTTCAGCGGTGGCGTTTTCTCCCTGCCTATTGTTCCAGAGCAGGGCGCGGAAAATGATTTCGGCAGCTGAAGAGTGCAAAAGATAGTAACAAGGTGGACGCCCAGCAAGAACAACTAGCGCATTGACCGCACTTGCATCTTCCTGCCTAAGATCAGACTCAAAAAGAGCCACTGGTGGGGCTAGATCAAATTGTGCTAGAGCAGCTAGCTTTAAGAAGTTGGGGCGATAAACTGTAGATTTACCGAAATAACGACGCAACGTTTTTGCGTAGAGCGTTTCGGGCATCAACTGATCAATGTCAGTGGGTGTTTCTAACAAGTCCAAAAGCTGGTCAAGTAGAAACAGATCACGCCCGGTGAACTCAAAAATACGTTCCAATCTTCCTTTAGACAAACCGGCAAAATAGGGTTTGTTAAGCGTAATGACTTGGCGGAAAAATTGCAGCGTGGGCTGAAATTCCAGGATGGCTTCACTTTCTGCTAATTCAGCCTCAAAATCAGACTCATCCCCCCGTGGCGCATTGAATGGTGTTGGGGTAGTTCGGGAAGCAAAAAGCAATAAACCTCTGTTCGTGCTTTGGCGGAAAATTCGTTTGAGCCTCCTTAGCAAATTGTCTGTTAGATCATATTTCCCCTGACAGTCATCAAAGAAAAAAAGAGTGGGTTGTGTAAGGCGACGTTTAACGCCTTCGATCAAATCATTCTCCTCTATGTCATAACGTAAATTGATATAGAAAATGGTGTAAGGCTTCTGCTGGAAACGGAGCGATTCGGCCAAAGCCAGACCGGTTAACGTTTTACCTGTGCCCGGTAGACCGCGAATAAGCAAAGCGTCGTTCCGTTCGATTTTTTCGGTAAATGCCCTCACTTGTTTGGGGTCAAGGAAGAGACGATTGTTTGCTTTGTGATCTAGGTAACGCTCAATGGGGCGACTATCTGATTCGTTTGAGAGTAGGCAAAAAATATCGTTGTCTGGCAACTGGAATAATCTTTTGACTTCATGCCGTAGATCGGCTAACTCTTGGGTAATATATGTCTTTAGATCGCCGGTAAGATCATCAAGCAACGGTCGTATTTGTTCAGGCAGGTCGCTACCAAATCGCTCTTCTAGAAAAGTTGAAACGGCCAATAACTCTTTATGTACAACTGTAATCAAATCTACTTGCAATAACGTGCCTAACTCACTATTGGTCGCCACCTTGCGCCGAAAGTGCGCTAACATGACTAAGGAGAGATTTGCTCGAAAACTTCTACACAATTCATCAGGTAGCTGTTCTAAATAATCCTCAAGCCCAAGTTCCTTAACAAGTTGACCAGAACCTTTTTGTGGAGCACCTCTAAGCAAGACATCAATCGGGTGATATAACGAACCAGTTTTGGGGAATTGGGCGTATATTTCTTGAAATAATTTTTCTACACGCTTTTTTTCATCGTGACGTATTGAAGGATCAATAGATCGAAAATACGGATGCTTTTCATCAGAAAGAGAAGCAGCAAGCGACTGAACGGCATCAAGGAGGCTGCTGTGAAGCGCTTTTTGGAGGCTTAGGCTATAAACATCGGCTTTATCAAACCGCTCTACCATTTGGCGATGCAGTTCATTAATACCAACGCCTAAACAAATGTCCCCAAAAAGCGACCAGGCGAACATTAGAGATGAAGCAGGTTCCATAGTTAAGACAATTTTTCAAAAACGTGAAAACAGATGCTAAAAAATGTATTCTAGAAAAACAGAGCTTCCTAAAACAGCCCCAGATACTAGACCTTATCGGAAATAAGACAGCACCTCAAGAGACTGTAAAATCAGTCTACCATAACAAAAACAAAAGCGGTACTGTCAATGTTATCGTGTTATCGTACGATCAAATCAAGGGAAAGCCTGCAATGGGAAATTGGGTTGTCTATGGGTTGAAACTAGCCACACTTGAAGCGCAACTAATCAACAGTACATGCCCTCTTGAATCTAGCAAAGAATCCACTGCGGCTTGCGGTGGTGGCTGCCTTGCACCAGGAATGTGTTTGAATTGCAAACAAGTAAAGTGGTTTTAGGCGGTGCTGAGGATTCACGACCATTTTGGCGCAACGCCTTGCTCTCGGGTTTCGCAATCAGCTCTATCGGCTCCGTCCAACAATTCCACCATGCTACCCCAGCCGATGAGTCGATGAGGGCACTGTTTAGTTGGCTGGGCAACCACAGTTGTGGACGGATGTTGGAGGTGGAGGAGAGAAAACGGCCGTTATCAACCAGCCAATCCGCCTTTCTGGCCCTAAAGTGGCGCAGCCACTCATCTATGGCGAACTCAATTGGGAACATGAACCCTTTACTAACAACCTCGGCGACCCCCAACCGCGTACAGACTGCCGACCACCTCACATGCGGATATCTCCTTTGACAAAGGCCTCAATTAAACGGCCATCTTTGGTGAGCCGCGACCGAAGTTTCACCCTACAAGGGAGGCTACTTAGAGAGAGTCATCTATATTGGCAAAACGGTCGCCAAACAGATCCTCAAGCTCAACAAAAAAACGCCCCGAAGGGCGTCCTTTTTCATAACCTAAGCAAGCTTCCTCAACCTCACCCTGAAAAATCCTGTCAAAAGTTCCTCTTTTCTACCAACCTAATACCAGCCACCCCGCGCAAACCGCTGCTCCCGCCACGGGTCAGCCTCATTGCTATACCCATTCCGCTCCCAAAAACCCAGTTGGTCTTGGGCACGGAACTCCAGACCGCGCAGCCATTTACCGCCCTTCCACAAATAGGCCGACTTTACCTCGTGGCGGTCGGCAAAGGTGCCAATCACCCCCCGCAGCGGATACCCATGCTCTAGCTCCAACGGCTTGCCGTCAAAATGGGTTGCCAGCAAAAAGTTGTCAAGCAGCATCATATCCAGCGGCAGGTTAGTGGTATAGCCATACTCACAATGCTGCACCACATACTTCGCCTCCGGCTTCGGCGTAATAAACCCCTCACGCACCAGTTGCCCCAGCGACACCCCTTCCCAGTCGGTGTCAAACTTTGACCAGCGGGTGACGCAGTGGATGTCCATCGTCAATTTGGTACGCGGCAGGGCGTTAAACTGCTCCCAGTTCCACGTCTTTTCCGCTTCCACCAGCCCAAACACCTTCAAATCCCACGTTGAGAGGTCGGTGTGGGGAGTGGGGCCATAGTGCAGTACCGGAAACTTGTTGGTCAACGACTGCCCCGGCGGCAGCCGATTCATCTCACGCACACTCTCTTCCTGCTGGCGACGGCCGAAAACTTTTTCAAACATGGTTCACCTCATCAGTCTCAACCAATTTTGTCTTGGCTGGCATAGTTATGTCTTCATTATCCATAGCATTATAGCAGCAACTTATTACGACGTGCTTACATAGGCATAAACGTTTTGTTAGCACCTGTATCATTAGATGGTTGTCTATTGGCAAACCTACCAGATGGGATAGACTAAACGATACAAATCTTGCAAGAGAGGATAGGAGTTTTCAATGGTAGCAACCCCAACAAGCTTTTTACGGGAACGCGCCTATTTGGCCGTTTCTATCACCCATTTTTTTGTAGACGTTCTCAACAGCAGCCGTACCCTGCTGATCGCCGTTTTAGCCCTTAACCTAGGGCTGAGCAACGCCCAGGTGGGGCTGTCGCTGCTGCTCTACAACGTGGGCAACGCCCTCACGCAGCCGCTGTTTGGCTGGCTGGCCGACCGGGTTGGCCCGCGCTGGCTGGTGGTAGGCGGCATGGGCTGGATGATTATCTTTTACGCTGTCGCTGCCGTCGCCGGGGATTGGGTGGCTCTGGTAGCACTGACCGTCGCCGGGTTGGGTTCGGGCATGTTTCACCCCACTGGAGCCATGGTCGCCGGCCGTGTGCAACAGTCCGTGCGGGCGCGGGCAACGGCCGTTTTTTTCACCGCCGGGCAAATGGGTCTCTTTATCGGCCCCATCCTCGCTGGCCTGCTGCTCGACCTCTTTAACCGCCCTGGCTACCTCATTCTCGCCGCCCTCGCCCTCATCGCTTTCACCAGCGGCTGGCAATGGATTGGCAGCGACTATAACACAACAAAACCCAAACAAACGGCCGTTTCCTCCCCCAACACCACCACCGCTGGCACAGCGGCGAAACTCAACCGGCGCCCCCTCATCCTGCTCCCCCTCATCATCATCGCCACTAGCACCACCGGCATTGCCGCCATCAACTTCGCCCCCAAGCTGTTTACCGACATGGGCATAGACCCCACTTTTGTCGGCCTCCTCGCCTCCCTGCTCATGCTTGGCTCCGCCACCGGCAACACCCTGGGCGGCTACCTCGCCGACCGCATGGGGGGCAAATGGGTGCTGCTCATGGCCGCCCTCGGCAGCACCATTCCCATCTATCTCTACGTCACCGCCGCCGACCCACTGCGCTCGGCCATGCTCATCCTGGCAGGCTTCTTTATCGGAATGCCCCACAGTATCCTCGTCATGTCGGTACAAAACTTGCTGCCCGGCCGGCAGGCACTGGCTTCTGGCCTCGTCCTCGGCTTTATGTTCTTTAGCGGCTCCGTCGGCAGCTATGTTCTCGGCATCGTCGCCGACCAAACTGGCCTCGCTACGGCACTGCAAGCAACGGCCGTTCTCCCCATTCTCGCCGCATTTGCCATTCTCCTCTTGCCTCAAAAAATATCCTAGACTATAAACAGAGAAATTAGACAACCCAATATATCGCCCAAGCGGAGATTGGAGATTGGAGATTGGAGATTGATGGAGGTTCACAATCTCTGATCCCTAATCTCTAATCCCTTTTCCAAGGACAACCACATGGATATTTGGCAAGAATTCCACGGCCCTAACGCCGGTTACATTCTTGAGCTTTATGAACGATACCAGCAAGACCCCGCCAGCGTAGACGCGGCCACACGCGCTGCTTTTGCCAACTGGTCGCCTCCGGCGGAAGCAGAAGCGGGAGTCAACGGGCTGGGAAAAACGGCCGTTTCCCCCAGCCCCACCCAAGCCGTTTTCCCCACCGAAAAACTCACCGCCGCCGTCCGCCTGGTGCAGGCCATCCGCGAATACGGCCATCT
>JAGQGA010000372.1 GCA_020432595.1 Anaerolineales bacterium
CCACCCACCACGCTTGGCTATGCCCGACGCGCCTGTGCGTCAGGGTCGTTTTTCCAGACAATGTAAGAGTAGACCATGGAAACACCAACGGTAATAAGAATGCCACCCATGAGTACCCAGAACATAAGGATGCTGCTGCCGAGAACGGCCGTTAATAACACCAACACCCCCGTTGCCATAAATAGCTTACCGCCTAGCCGGTGGGTTTTGTTCCACGACAGGTCGCTGTCCAGCGTCCACGGCGTGCGGATGCCAAAGGTGTAGGTGCTGCGGATTTTGCCCATGAAGTTGCCCAGCACGATGAACATGAGGCCAATACCAACGCCTATCACCAGCGGCAGCGGGATGTTGTAGCCCAAGGCGATGCCGGTGGTGGTGACGTGGAGCATGAGGAAGAAGAGCAGCAGCACGTACCAAAACATGGTAAACGCTTTTTCCGACTGAAGAAAGTTGCCCCGACGCGGTTCGAGACGGGTGATGAAGGCAACCAACACCATGAGGCCAGCGGTAATAATCGGCGACAGCAGCAGCCCTTCGACTTTGCCTCCGTAGCGATCTACTTCCCCAGCAGCGTTCCAATGGACGGGAAGCTGTGCGTCGGCCGGAATTTGACCCCAGGCCCAGGCGGAAATGAGCAGCATCAGGAGGAGAGTAACGGCCGTTAAGCCCAATAATTTACGCAAGTTCTTCATCGCGTTCACCTACATCAATCTTAAACGTTTCCAACATCGCCAGCAGCGCCTCTTCCAGCACCGAGACGTTGAGCCGATAGCGGACATAATTTCCATCTTTATCACCCTGAATCAGGTCAGCTTCGCGCAAGACGGAAAAATGGCGCGAAAGCGTGGGTTTGGCTGAGTCAAAATGGTCGGCCAGTTCCCCGGCCGTCATATCTCGTTCTCGCAGCAGTTGCAAAATTTTGCGCCGCGTGGGGTCTGCCAATGCTTTATACACTTTTGTTGGCATGATGCTCCTTTTTCGTTTAGCTAATTAGCTAAAAGGCTAAATAGATATTACAAAAAAAGGATGTGGGTGTCAAGTATCAATTAGTTGACAGTTGGGGAAGTTATTTCGGGACGCGGAAGAACACGGAAGGACACGGAAAAAGTGTCCGTGTTCTTCCGTGTACTGGATTGAGGGAGAAACGGCCGTTTTCTCCCACCTTATCCACAAAATTCCGCCACAATCTCTGTCAGCATCGCGGCAAAGTCCATCAGCGACTGCACATCTACCCATTCCTCGGCAGCGTGGGCACCCTCGCCAATTGGGCCTAGCAGCAGCGCATCAATGCCCGCGTCAGCCAAAATGGCGGCATCAGTCCAACCGCGCATTCCGGCGTAAGTCGCTGGCTGGCCTAGCTTCTGGCTCACCACCTTATCAACCAACTGCACAATGGGCGCGTCGGCCGGTGCTTCCAGCGGCGTGCGGCTGAACAGCGGTTTGACCATCGCCTGAAAGGTGGAGTCAGCGGCAGTGAGCTGGTCAATGATCGCCTGGAGTTCAGCCGTGGCCTGTGCCTCCGTTTCGCCGGGGTTCAGCCGCCGCTCAATTTGCAGGGTGCAGCGGTCGGCGTAGGTGCTAAGGCCGCTGCCGCCGTGGAGGGTAGCGGCGTGAAGGGAGGGGTAGCCGGTGAGGGGATGCAACGGCCGTTCCGTCCTCAACGCCACCTCCAGCTTCTCCAACTCAGCCAAAAAACGCCCCATTCGCATGTTGGCATCAATCCCCACGTCATAGAGACTGCCATGCGCCGCCCGCCCCACCACGGTTACGTCGTACCAAACAAAGCCGCGATGGGCGCAGACGATTTCCATGTGGGTGGGTTCGGTGACGATGGCAGCATCGGCGGTGTAGCGGCGGGCAATGGCTTCGGTGCCAATGCTAGCGTATTCTTCATCGGCAACGGCCGTTAACAGCAAATCCCCCGCCAATTGCACCCCTTGATCGTGTAAAGCCTTGGTTGCCGCCAGCATCGCCGCCAGGCTGCCCTTCATATCATAGCTGCCCCGGCCGTAAAGCTTCCCATCGCGCACCGCCCCGGAATATGGCTCGGCCATCCCTTCCACCCCCACGGTGTCGAGGTGGCCGTTGAGCATGAGCGAACGGCCGTTTCCCGTTCCCCGCCAAATCCCAACCACATTCACCCGATTCTCCCCCAGCGTCTCCGTTTCCACCTCCAGCCCCAACTCGGCCATCAGCCCCGCCACATATGCCCCAATCTCAGCCTCGCCCGGCGCACCCGCCGTCAAATCGGGGTTGCGCGAATCAATCTGCACCATCCGCGCCAAAACGTTCAACAAATAACTCTGGTCAATCATATCCTGTCTCGAAAATGGACGCTGATTGACCTGATGTACCTGATCAGGAAAATCTGCGTCCTGTTTTCATACCCTTAAAATGATGCTAATCCTGTCATACAGTTCCCACCCTGCGTCTGATGGCCCAGCGGAACAGCTGCCCCAGCAGTGCCCAAGCAGCAAAGAAGGCAACCAGAATAATAAGCGTCAGCCCCATTTCACGGACAAACCCGATGGCGTTGCGCCAAATGTGACTCACTTCGGCATCTACAATCCGCACGGCGCGGGGCGCATCCAGGGCATAGGCAATCTGCACGCTGCCGCCCTTTTCCAACTGCACCGAGCCAAGATCGGCGGAAGCAACGGCCGTTACTGCCTCCACTTTTCCTTCCGGCACATAGCTAATCTTGATGATCTCATATTGCTGCGGTACGTCAAACTCCGTATCCCACTCATTGGAACAATCGGTGTCGCAGGGAAAGGGGTCAATGCGGGTAATGAGCGTTTTTTCCAGCACCGTTCCTTGCGCCTGCAGTGGCCGCGTCGCCAAACTATCACGCCCCTGCCAGGTGCGGTAAACCGACACGGCCGGATAGGTAAACAGCCCGGTGATGACCATGCCGCTGATGATGATTAAAGCGGCCGTTCCCGTTTGCGCCAGCTTATAGGCCAACCAACCTGCACCCACCAGTACGACTGCCCCAGCCATCCAGCCCCAAGGCAGCCACTCCCGCGTGCTGCTGTTTGCCAGCCGCACCAGCGTCAGGCTACGCCACAGCGGCAGCACCTTCAACGCCACCGGCATATTAGTGGTCAGTTCATCAAACTGCGCCTCTTTTAGCCGCAGCCCTACACTTGAGTCATCCATTTGCGCCACGAGATCAGTGGACGGTGGCTGCCCATCCAGCCGATAGCGAGTTATGGCATCAAACTGGTACTGCCAGTCTCCCTGAATCCGCAGCTCAATTTGCTCCTTTTTTTCATACACCACACCCGTGATAGGCTGCCCAGCAGCATCGAGATAAACCGAGCCGCCGATGATAAGACCGCCAAAAAAGAGGATCATCAGCAGCAGTTGCCAACCGCCCGATTTTAACCCCAGCAGCCGCAGGATCAGGCCACTAATGCCCAGCAGCAACGGCAGCACAAACAGCATTGCCAGGCTAAAAACAAGTAGAAAACCAAAGTCTTCGACCGAAGAACCAAAATTCATGGCTACTGCTCTGGTGCCTCCACAGTGATGGCGGGGTCGTACTCAATGACCTGGAGAATGGTGGTAACAACGCCATCGCTTTCGCTTTTGCTGGTTTGCTGTAACGGCCGGCCGGTGGCAATACTAATCCACAGCCGCCCCTGGCTTTCAATAGAACCTGTGCCATCATCAAAGGTCGAGCGATAATCGTACATCCAGGTGGGTTCGCCGTTGAGCGTGTCAATACCAGCAAAGGCAACATCATCAAAGGTCATGCCGGCCGCTTCGGGGTCAAGCATAAATTGCTGAGTGATTTGGCTAATTGACATACCGCCGGGAAACTGCATCCAGGCTGAGTCAGGTGGCTTCATCCACATTTGGTCAGCCAGGATGATCATCTCGGTGGTGACACCGCTGGTAGTAGTGGTCACATGCATTTGGTCGGGGGGAACAACTTCGCCCACCAGCGTCGTCACGCCTTCGTCGTCACTGGTGAGGGTGACAGTGGTGCGGTAGGGGCCGCTGTTAAGGCTTAGCCGCATGGCATCGAGCAATACCTGCTGCGGTTCACCGGTGGGCACATCCGGTGCGGGTTCTGCGGTGGCGGTTGGAGGTGGTTCGGTGGGCAAGGGAGTGACCATCGGGGAAACGGCCGTTAGCTCAACAGCCACAGGAACAGAGGTTGGCTCAACGGCCGTTTCTGCCGCTGCTTGCTCAGTTTGGGCAGTGGGCTGAGAAACGGCCGTTTCTGGCTCCACCGCTTCCGGCTCATCCCCACCACACCCCGCTAACAACAACACGCCAATCATCATCCACAATAAAAGCTTCTGACGAAACATCTTAATACTCCTTACAAGAAACAGATCATCTAGGAACCGCTCGGCTCCATTGTAACCAACGGGGGAAAGCTAAGGCTTCTTCAAGAAAATAACGATCCCGTTCAAACTGAAAAAGCCGTGGACTAAATTGCTCCAAGCGAAGCAACACCTGCATTATAACAAATCTACTTACCGTGTCATTAATCAAGCTGAGGCGATCAGCAGCAACTGGCTGCCGCAATTGCCAACACCGGCCTGTTTACGCATCATCACGCATCAAATTTGGCAACCTGCCGAATACGAAAGACTCGTATTTGGCCTATTGCATGATATCTGGCGACGCAATCTGTTAACCGCCTTGCAGCAGCGAGAGGACGGTGGAAACGGCCGTTCTATCCGTCGGTTCATAGCTGGGGTGCGCCAACTGAATACGGCCGTTGGGGTCAATGACAAAATCCCCGCC
The DNA here is from genome assembly GCA_020432595.1 of Anaerolineales bacterium. The sequence goes on from JAGQGA010000372.1 coordinate 4,768, forward strand.
AAGCTGGCTGGTGTCTCCCCGCTTGCCAAAAGTTTCCCGCCCTTGCCACTTTGCCCTTGCATAATAGCGCAAATTTTGCACGCTCCAGGCGCGGCGAACTGAAGTATCCAACCCATAGGCGCGGTAGGCAACGCGCTCCACATCAAGCAGCAGCGGAAAGGGAGATTGGGTTTCTTGCAGCCAAATGGGTGCCCATTGGGCTGGGCCAAAGGAAACGGTGACAACGTTGGCGTTGGCCGCCTGAATTTGTGCGGAATGGGCCACAACCTGGGCCACATGATCGCGGCAGGGAAGTCAGGCCAGGTGGCGCAGGAAGATGAGGTGGAGAAAACGGCCGTTTTGCCAAAAAGAGGAGAGGGGAACAGAACGGCCGTTTAGCGTCTGTAGGCTAATGTCTGGAGCCTGTTTGTTTTTAAAAATAGCCATAAGGATTACCAACAGGTAACAAGTTGCAAGTGGCAGGTCGCTGACCCATCATGGTTTGTTACCTGCCGCCTATTACTTGCTACATCATCATGCCAAATGGTGTCGCGCCCAAACCAGCCGCTGCCCAATGGTGATTAGTACCAGCAGCCCCATGAGAACAAACAGCCATACGAGATAGGACGGAAAGAACATAAAAGCGGTATAGAAAATGATGGTTTCCACGCCACCAATCAGACCCGTGGGCATGGCAATGGTGGTTAGGCGGTTGCTGTGGGCTAATTTGCGCTTTTCCAAAATGGCGGCCAAGTACATCCACGAGGCTCCGTTAATGTAGAAGCTGCTGAGAAGGAAGATGAGGGCGAGATAAACGGCCGTTTCCCCCCGCCCCAGTGCCAGCCCCGCCGGAATCGCCGCATAGACCACGAAATCAACGATGATGTCGAGGTAGCCCCCAAAATCACTCTGCTTGCCGCACTGCCGCGCCACCGCCCCATCCAGCCCATCAAACACCCGATTGAGAAACCACAGGCCAAATCCCAACGCATATTGCTGCTGCCATAATGCCGCCGCCGCCAGCAGCCCCACCAACAGCCCCGCCGCCGAGAAGAGCCACGGGGAAACACTTTGCAGAAGTTGTGCCAGCGGG
>JAGQGA010000373.1 GCA_020432595.1 Anaerolineales bacterium
CACATCATCAATAACGCCGTAGATAGCAGTGTCATAGTCAACAGCGACCATAGAGGCAGCTTCTTCTGCGGCATCGGCGCGGGCAGCAGCTTCTTCTGCGGCAGCCTGTGCTGCGGCCAACTGCTCCTGCGCGGCGGCCAAAGCAGCCTGTGCTTCTTCACTTTGGGCAGCTTCCTGGGCCAATTCTTGTGCTTGCATAGCAGCAGCTTCAGCCGTAGCCTTTGCTGCCTCTACATCAATACCGGCTTCAGCCGCCATTGCTTCGGCCGTTGCTTGCACATTGGCTGCTTGCGCTTCAGCTTGTTGTACAGCCTGTTCCAACTCGGCCGTGTTGGCACAAGCGGCCAAGATGAGGGCGAAGATGGTGAACAAAACAATAAACTTGGGTTTCAACATTTTTTATTCTCCTCCAGAGAATGGTAAATTTGCATAGACGGACAACCCGTCACTGCTCACTAAAGATGAATTGTACAAAAAACAAGGGTTAAGCAACAACTTTGCTCACTAGTATAAGTAAGCATCACCTCCTTAACTTACCCTTTTAACCCGCTTGTATTGATTCCCTCGACAAAAGATCGTTGCGTAAAAGCATAAAGAATCAAAAGCGGTAAGGTTGTAATCATTGAACCCGCCATTCGCAAATGGGCAAAATTGCCTTCTTCGCGAATGAACGACTGCAAGCCGTATGATATAGGACGCCAAGTATCGCCACTGGTCACAAGAATGGGCCAAGCTAAAGCGTTCCAGGCACCGATAAAGTCAAGCAAAATGACAACAAACAATGCTGACTTTGAAAGCGGCACCACGACCTGGATCAAAAAACGCAAGTGGCCGGCACCATCCATCCGCGCTGCATCCCACAGTTCCATAGGAATGGTGGCAAAATGCTGCCGCAGCAGGAAGATGGCAATGGGTGTTGCCATAAAAGGAATGGTGAGCGCAGGCCAGTTGTTAATCCAGCAGTTTTTGATTTCGCCACACAGCCCTAGCCCTTCGCTGCCAAAAAAGTTGCCAATTTCGTTGACCAACAAGAAATTGGGCAACTGTTGCACCATTTCTGGCACCATGATGGTGGCAAGCATAACGCCAAACATCAGATCTTTGCCGGGGAAATCCATGCGGGCAAAGGCATAGGCTGCCATTGTGCAAAAAATAATGACGCCAACGAGCGTGATGGCAACAATGCGAATGGTATTCCAAATGTAGGTGCCCAGTTTGGCATCTTCCCACGCGGCGCAGTAGTTGGTGAAGAAGGGGATACGCAGGATTTCGCTGCGGTTCATAATGCTGGCGGCGCGTGCTTCCTCGGATCGCAGCCCGTATTGTTGTTCCGAGGCTGCTTCGGCGGAAACATCGCTAATCAGGCGGGTTTCGGTGACGGTATCCCCATTTTCGTTGATGAAGGTGTCGGTGGTAAGCAGGATACAGGGGGTAATATCATATTGGAAATCGAGTTTACGCGGCCACCACAGCCCGGCGTTGGCCTCGCTCAATGTCATGATGGAGGTGCTGAACATGTAATAGAGCGGCAAAATGGAAATGAACGCATAGCCGATGAGGGCGACATACATGAGGATCCGGGTAATGTCAATACGGCTCTGGCTTTTTTCGTGTTTAACAGATTGGTTAGCCATAGAACACTCTCCGTTCGGCAATGCGATTTTGAATAATGGTCAGGGTGAGCATGACGGCAAAGAGAACCATTGCCATGGAAGCGGCGTAGCCAAAGCGAGCACCGCGCTGGAAAGTTTCAAAAAAGTAGATGCTGGCGGTATCAACGGTTCCCAAGGCGGCACTGTCGCGCATGACCCAAATGGTGTTAAATGCTTTGAAGGTACCCAGAACAGAGATAACCGATAGGAAAAAGGTGGTGGGGGAAAGCAGCGGTAGCGTGACGTGGCGGAAGAGATGCCAGCGATTGGCTCCGTCAATTTCAGCTGCTTCATAAAGTGAGCGCGGGATGCCGCCTAGCCCGGCGAGAAAGATGACGGTGTCATAGCCAACGAAACGCCAAATGCTGAAGATGATGACGACAAAGAGGGCGAGGCTGGGGCCGAATTCCCAGTTGGCGGCGGATTCAAAGCCAAAGGCTTGCCCAAGGGTGGCGATGACGGAGCCTGGCTCTTTGAGCCAACGTAGCTGTGCATCAGGGTTGAGGGTGATGAACTGCATGAATTTGTTGGCGAGGCTGGTTTCGCGTAGGCTAAAGAGGACTTGGAAAACGGCCGCTCCGGCGACGGTGGGGGCGATGTAGGGGACAAAGAAGATGACGCGGAAAAGGCCACGCCCTTTCAAGTCTTGGAAGAGCAGGTAGGCGAGTACGAGGGCGATGGCTAACTGGATGGGCACGGCACCCACGGAGTAGAAGACAGTGACGGCGAAGGAGAGATAAAAGTTGGGGTCGGCGCCTGCGGTGGCAATGGGCCAAATGGAGATGAGGTAGATACCGGCACCAATAAAGATGGCAGCGGCTAGAACGCCACCGACCAACTTTTTGGTGTCAAACTGCCGCATGGCCCAATTCCAAATGAAGTAAGCTACGACTAAGGCAATTAGCCCGGTGACGACGACGCGGATTTTGATGAGGGCCACAGTCAAGCCGGGGCTGTTGAAGAGGGTGGTAAGAGCGAAATAGGCGAGAAAGAGGGCTCCGCCAATGGTAAGAACGGCCGTTATTCCCGGCTGTAAAAAGTTGGGGATGATCGCAAACGGACTTCTCCCAGTGGCACGCCGCTGCCACTGGCTAATTTGCCTGGATGCTGCCCACCCAACCGCCAGTGCCACAATCCCTAGCGGAACGCTGCCCAGAATCCGAGCCTCACCGGCTGCAATGGCTTGCTCCTGTGTAAAAAAAGTAATAAAGCGAAGCAAAATAAGTGCCAGCCCGCTTGTGACAATGGCACCTGGCACCAGATTAAGGAGGGGGAAGGAGATCGGGATTTCTAACTCCTTGGCCTCGCGTAAGGTGCGAACGATAGTGGTAATACCTACTGCCAAAAGTGCCACAATGATGAGGCCAAAAAAGACATAGGCTACGTCCCCCATGGCATCAATATAATTTTTTAGCCCAAGATAGCCATTTTGACGGATACGCCAGCGGTAAAGGCTAACATACGAGGCATAGAAAATGGGGAAAATACCAAATGTAAAAATGAGGATAGCAGCCGGGGCAAGAAAAAGATAAGCGGTCAGATTTTCGCGGAGTAAGCGGCCGCGCCGACCAGAGAAAAATCCAGCTCTTGCTCGGCCAACGGCCGTTTCTTGGCCGCCCAGGGTGTCAGTTGCCATGCATTCCTCCTCTTTATTAGTTGTGATACAGGCAAACTCTCTTCCAAACTTACCGTTGCATAATGTCAACGGACAATGCCATTATAGCACGGCAAAGTTGGGTGACAAATGGCCTGTGCCCCAATCGCCGATTTTTGATTAACAGCAAGCTAACGTTTGGTAAAGGTTTGGTTAAGCGCAGAAGTGGTATAATCGGGAACAGAAACGTGACAAACTTTGGAACTTATGGTGAAACTGATGAAAAAAGCCGCTTTTGCATTGATTATTCTTGTTTGGCTGTTGGCTGGCTGCCGCACCGAAGCCGACCCGACCCCAACGGCCGTTCCGCCCACACCCGACACACCCGTCCTTCCAGAAGCGGCTAAACCAACCTCCGAACCAGAGTTAGCCCCTAGTGTCGAGGTTCCTGCTGGCATTCGCATTAGCGAAATGCTGGCCGGGATTGATGGCAACAACAACTACGAATTTATTGAACTCTACAACGGCGACAGTGAGCCAGTGAATTTGGCGGGCTGGTCGCTGTGGTACCAGCTAACCCCTGACCGCAACCCTGAACCCGTTTACCGTTGGGAAGGCGAGAGTCTACTGCCGGGGCGCGGCCATTACCTGCTGGTGCATGAAGGCGAAGACGTGGGCGTAGCGGCCGATGCTGTGTTTGCCCTGCCCCTCTTTGCCAAAGGGGGGCTGCTGCTGCGCGATGCCGATAACCAAACGGTAGATTTATTTGGCTGGGGTGATGCGCCGGAAAAAGTGGTGGCAGGTTCCCCCGCCGCCGCCCCCGATGCCGGGATGAGCTTGGAGCGGTTGCCGGGGGGCGAGGCGGGCAACTGGCAGGCAACGGGTGACAACAGTGCCGATATTGTGGTGCAGGCCGCGCTCAACCCGCAAAACAGCGGCAGCTTGCCCACGCCGGCCGCCGACCAACTCACCCTTACCCTGACCACGCCGGAAACGCTGGCGCCGGGGGAGGAGTTTGCCTATGAACTGGCGGCGAGCAACAAAACGGCCGTTTCTGCCACCGACCTCACTCTCTCCCTGCCGATTGCCGAGCATTTCCGCGTGCTGGGAATGGACGACGGCGGTGAGCTGGTGAACGGCCGTTTAAGCTGGCAGCTTGACGAACTGGGAGCGGGCGAAACGGCCGTTCGCACCGTCACCCTACAAGCCCCGCTGACCTATGTAGACACCCAGCTTGGCGGTGTGTTTGCCGCCGCCGACGGCTTAATTACCCGTTTTGCTCCGCCGCTGCTGCAAAAAATGGCCGGTGGCTCCATCCCCATCGCCACGGCGCGGCAGTTGCCCGTGGGCAGCTTGGTCACGGTGGAAGGGGTAGCGACGATGTATACCGGCGGCTACTTTGCCGGAACCACCAGCACCAAGTTTTACATTCAAGACGACACCGGCGGGGTGCAAATTTTTGTCCCCGGCGGAATGCGCGACGTGGTGGTGCGGCTGGGCGAACGGCTGCGGGTGACGGGCGAAATTGAGCTTTTCCGCGACGCAGTGGAACTCATTCCGCGTGATTTCACCCTTGACATTGAGCAGGTGGGCGAAGGCGAACCGCTGCCAGAACCAACGCTGACGACCGCCGCCGCCCACGCTGAAGATGATTTGGCATTGGGGCGGCTGAATGTGGTGGAGGGAACGGCCGTTCGCATCGAAGAGTTCACCTTTTCCTATGAGGTGGATTTGCTCGACGACGGTGGCAACGTGGTTGAGGTCTACGTGGACAAGCTGACCGAGGCCACCACCGAGACGATGGATTTGGGCAAGCAGTACCGCGTGGTGGGGGTGAGCGAGATTGACAGCGGGCAGCGGCAGCTTAAGCCGCGTGTGCAGGCCGATTTGGCCGAAATTTTCCCGCCGGTCTTGCTGCTGACCCAAACTTCTTCCCCCAGCGCCCAGCCTGGCGCGGAAATCGTCTACACGCTGACCGCCGCCAACCATACGGACGGGACGCTGACCAATGTGGTGATAACGGCCGTTTTGCCCCAGGGCGCAACCATCGGCACCATTAACGACGGCGGCATTCTCGACGGCGATACCATTCGCTGGACGGTGGCTGAGTTGGTGGGCAGCGGCGGCAGCGTGAGCGTTAGCTACAGTGCCACCATCACCGCCCCTGATGTGGTTGTAGCCGAAGCTGCCACCGCCACCGCCGACCAGTGGCCTGACCCCGCCGCCAGCGACCCCTACCAAACCTTTGTTGGCGACGGCGTGCCGATTTGGGCGGTGCAGGGGAGCGGGGCGCAGTCGCCTTATCGCAACACGGAGGTGACGACGGTGGGGGTGGTAACGGCCGTTTTTCCCGACCTCGGCGGCTTTTGGCTGCAAGAAGTGGGGGGCGATGGCGATCCGGTTACTTCTGACGGGCTGTTTGTGCTGGCCGACGCGCCTGTGGCCGAAGGGGACGCGGTGCAGGTGACGGGCAAGGTGCGTGAACTGGCGCAGCAGACGACGCTTGATGCTGCCGCCGAAAATATTGCCGTTCTGAGCAGCAACAATGGCTTGCCCGATTTTGTGGCCTATGACCCACC
>JAGQGA010000374.1 GCA_020432595.1 Anaerolineales bacterium
CTGCTCCCAAACAGGCAAAGACGCGGGTGGCGCGGGTGGAAAAATGTGTACCGCAAATTCTGGCTGGTAAGGGGTTGAATGATGGGTAAGGAGGTACTACACGCTTGGCTGTTCGTGGATGATTTGGCTTTGGCGCAGGGGTTTGTTGGCGAGGGCATAAACGGCCGTTAACAAATACAGTCCACCCCCCAGCAAATAAATCGTCCGAATTGGCATACTGTCCGCCAGCCAGGCAAACAGCAGCCCCGCCAGCATATACACCACCCAGCGCCCCATCTCCCGCAGCGCATATACCCGCCCCAACAACTCATCATCCGCCACCGTTTGCAGCAGCGTATCCTGCACCACATCCCGCACTGCCGACGGCGGCCCAAACAAAAACGCCAGCACCACCGCCACCCAAGTAACCGGGCTAAGGGCGAACAAAAGCGTCAGCACCCCGCTTGCCAGCGCGTTGCCGCCAATAATCAGCCCCGGATACCGCTCCAGCCGTTTGGCCGCCACGCTGGCAACCACTGCCCCCACCATCATCCCGGCAAAATACAGTGCCGACATCGTGCCCCAGGCATCGGCACCGGCTCGCAGTGCCTTTTCTGCAAACACCAGCATCAGTGCCGATGTCCAAATACCGTGTGGCACATGTTCCAGCAGCTCCATCACCACCAGCGGCCGCACCACCGGGTTGTCCTTCAGATAAACATACCCTTCCCGCACCGACTGACGCAGCGGCAACCGAGATTTTTGCGCCTGTTTTTCTGCCTCGCTGCGTGGTTTGATGTGCATCAGCGCCGTTAAAGTAGCGGAAACCAAAAAGGTGAGCAGGTTAAACAGAACAAAAGTGCCAAACGCAATCCGCAGCGTGAGCAGGCCGCCGAGCATGTAGCCTACTGCCATTGTGCCTTGTGCCGTGCCCACCAACACGCTGTTGGCGCGAACCAGGTTGAACCGCTCAACCAGCGAGGGGACGATGGCAATACGAGCGGGCTGGTAAAAAGTGGAAGCGGCGGTGATGCCTGCCACCACCAGATAGATGCCCCATAAATTGACGCTGCCCTGCTGCACAAAGAGCAGCAGCAGCCCCACCAGCCCGGCGCGAACTAAATCCATGACGATAAGCACACGCTGGCGTGGATAATGGTCAACCATGGCTCCGGCAATGGGGCCAAGCAGAAAGCGGGGGAGGGATTGGGCGATGAGGACGCCGGTTGTTTGCAGGGCGGAACCGGTTTGCTGAAAAACATGCACCATCACGCCTACGCTGTACAGGACATCTCCCATGCCAGAGATGATTTGAGCCAGCCAAAGCAAGCGAAAATTACGGTTTTGCCAAAGAATCATTGGTTTTTTGTAGTGGTCAAGAAAATGTTGCGTAGAGTTCCACAAAGAGGTTTAGGAAATTTGCGGTCTTGCAGTTCAAATGAAGCGGAGCAGCATATCATATGTACTCGATATGATCACGCATTTCCTCTGGAGACAGTAGCTCATAGATCAACTGAAGTGAATTGAGCAGTTGCCCAATGGAACGATTATTTTTTGGCGCATAAACGATTCCAGCATGGTTGCTGCTTTGTGAAGCTAAAATCAAAAAATCTCGATCCTGCGTGAAAATAGCGCGATCTTCTTGTCGGGCAAAATCGAGTTGCTCCAGATCCGTCGCACCTAGCAAGTTGCTTTCTTGCGTAGTCGAGACGTTGACACCTTGCTTACGCAGGCCACGTGCAATCGCAAGGTTGACATTTTCATCCAGATGAAAGCGAATTTTATTGGTCAAGGTCAGCGAGTTTGGTTTGCAGTTTGGAGGGGGTTTGTTGCTTTAGTGCATCAACGATCTTTTGTTCTTCGGCCTCACGCCGATCAATTTCCGAGCGATGGTCGTAATAATATGCCAGAGCAGCATGGATTTGAGCGGGCGTGAGATTATGTTCAGCCGCGATTTTTTCGATAGAAAAATGAAGCTCTAAATACCAGGAGGCAATATCAGCAACGGTAATACGACGGCCGTTTATGCGTGGCTTCCCGCTGCGAATGTTGGGCGTAGCGACAATATATTGTTTGTGGGTAGAGATAATCGTTGAAGCTGGTGCATTCATAAAGGCATTATATAACGAACGGTAAGGCTTACACAACCATGTTTTTGCTGCCTTCGGGGGGCTTGCTGTTGCTGTACACCACGTTGACCCCGCGAATACGGCTGATGACAGCTTCGAGGGCGGCGATGAGGAGCATGAAGAGGATGTTGATGCCGATTGCCATAGACAGGCCGGTGCCGAGATAGCCAAAGACGGTAGCGGCAGGGCCGGCTAATCCGGCCATGATTTCATCGTCAAGCCCAATGAGAAAGAGAACGGCCGTTAAGACCACCATAATCAGCAAAAAAGCAGGCCAGGCGCGGCGGTCGGAGGGGCTGGGGAGCATGGCGTTGCTGATGGCAAAAAGAAGGTAGAGCCAGACCAAAATATCGTTGGTGGCGAAGATGTCGGTTAAGGCTAGGGTCAGGTTGTCTATGCTGCCGGTTTGCACGGCGGCGGCAAGATTGGTGACACCAAAAACGCGAAAACCGATGAGCAGAATAACGGCCGTTCCTGCAATCAGCGGCGCACCCCCAATCAAACTTTCCCGAATTGGCCCCAGCGTTTTGCCCTTGTAATATTCCACATACCCAAGCTGGACGCTGCCATCTGGCTTAAGGCGGGGGATGAGCGACATGGAGCCGGTGCGAACCCCCAGTACCGTTGCCATCAGCCAATGGCTGACCTCGTGCAGCAGCACGCCGGGGAAAAGGATAATGGCATAGAGGGCAACGGCCCACTGCGGCCGGCCGGTAATCAGCAAACTTAGCCCATGCAAATGGGCATGAATCCAGCGCTGCATGATAATCAACACCAGCAAAGCAACCGCGACCCAGATAAAAGGCATGAAACTTTCGCTCATATCGTAGAGATTGGCGATTAGAGATTGGCTTATGCTAATTGCCAACCCCTAATCGCCAAGAAATGATTCTTTGCAGATTCTACAACCCTATCTTGCCGTATGTTGGAAAAAATTGCAAAGTGGCGGCATCTTGTTAATATCGCCAGGTTGTGGTGCATTACGAATGAATGAAAATTCATAATTTATATAGGAGTGATGTGATGAGTAAGTCTGAAGGTGTGATTAAGTTTCGCATGGATTTTGTTGAGGCGGCGGCGTTAACGGCCGTTCAATTGACCGAAATTAACGCCTGGCGCAAGGTGTTGGTTATCATGGGGATGATCGGCCAAACGCCGGAGCGATATGATAACTATGGTTTTGGCAACATTAGCCGCCGTTTGTTGGCCGACGAACTGCCGGGTTATGACCACCCCTTTGTCATTAGCGGCACGCAGACCGGCGGCGTGGCGGATTTAGCGCCAGAACATTATGCGACGGTGCTGTGGTGTCGGCCGGCCGAAAACCACGTCAGCGCCCAAGGCCCCATGCGCCCCTCGTCAGAATCCATGACCCACGGGGTCGTGTACGAAATGGACAGCCGCATCAACTGGGTCTTCCACGCCCACGACCCCTATATTTGGCAGCAGCGCGTGGCGCTTGATTTACCCACTACCGCCGATGGCGTTCCCTACGGTTCTCCGGAAATGTCGGCTGAAGTCGGCCGTTTGTTCCGCGAGACCGAGGTGGCGCAGCGGGGTATTTTTGCCATGGGCGGGCATGTTGACGGCATCGTGACCTTTGGCGCAACGGCTGAGGAGGCAGGCAGTGTGCTGTTGCACCATTTAGCATCGGCGATTCGGCTAAGTTATTCATGACTGTCTGTAAGACCCGCCCGCCCGTAAACGGAGCGGGCTAGAAAAACAACGCTAGCTAAAGCCAGCTTTAGCCCGGTTTACCGGGCGTTGTTTTTTGGACCGGCCATTCATGGCTGGACGATTTCAGCCAAACTGAGAATTGCTGTTTGGGGTTGGAAGCGGTTGATCTTGTGTGTTGACTATGATACCATGACGCAGTGCGTCAATGGGCGGGATAAGACCCGTTGACCGGATATTGTTATGGTGAAGTTAAACGAGTTTATTTCTAAACAGGGTAGGCGAATTGGTGTACGGCAAATCAGGGCGGATGAACCCCATTTGCTGCTGGATTTGTTTGCCCACATGAGTTCTGAAAGCCGCTATCAGCGTTTTTTGCAGACCGTTGACCACCTCAGCACACAGCGTTTGTGGGATGAAGCAACTCACATTGCCCAACAGAGCGAGGCTGGAGATGTGTGTTTGGGTGGGTTTGTGGTTGATAAAGGGGGGCAGGAAACGCTGATAGGGGCGGCACGCTATGTGCATGTAGATGACGACAGCGTGGAAATTGCCCTTTCGATTCGGGATGATTATCAAAATCAGGGGATTGGCACTGGGTTGTTGGCCTTGCTCATTGCGGAAGCGCGAGTGCGTGGAGTGCGCCAGGTGGTGGCGACGGTGCAGAATGACAATGAGCGAATGCTGCATTTGCTCCATAGGCTGGATATGCCGGTTACACGAACGGTTGATGGAGCCAGTTCTTTTTTTGCGATAGATTTGACGTAGAAATTAGCAAGAGACTGGAGATTGGAGATTGACCATCTTCAATCTCCAATCTCTAATCTCTAATCCCCTTCACAGTTGAGCCAACTTTGCAGACGGTCTTGGTTTTGGCTGCGCCAAAGGGTGGGGTTTTGTGGGGTCAGGGGTGCCGTGCCGAGATCAAGGGCTTGCAGCAGGTTATAGGCGCAGGGGTGGTTGGTTTGCAGGGGGTGCAAAACGGCCGTTTTTGCCACCACCAGCCGCCGCTCCTCCCCATTTGTCCAATAGCCGCTGCCCACAAAATCAATAAACCCCAGATAGGTTTGCAAAAAAGAACGGTGGGTTGGGTCTTGAAAGCAGAGCGTCACGTCGCTGCTGCCGGGCGTTGCCGCCGCCAAGTCAGCAAATAGTGCGTCGGCACTGGCAAAGCCACGACTAGACAACCGCAACCCTGTTTCCTGAGCCAGGATGCTTGTCACTGCCTCGGTTAGCCATTGGCAAGCGGGGTCGTCGTCGAGGATTGCCAGCCGTAAATCGGCGGCTGTGTCTGGCGTGGGGGTGAAGGTAGGGCGCACGGTGGGGGTTTTGCTGGGTAAAACTGGCGTTTCCGTTGGCGTTGGTCCTGGCGTGCGCGAGGTGGGAATGGTGGCAATGATGACCAGTGGTGTGGCCCAGGGGGTGGGGGTGGGGACAATGAGCGGTGGGGAAAAAACGGCCGTTTTTCCCCCACCACTACACCCCAGCAGCAGCAATGCCAGCAGCAACCAGCGTAATTTGCTCATCCCGTCGCTAATAAAGAAGCTGCCAGGGCCAGGTCATCAAAATCGGCCGTTGGGGTGGGCAGCGCCTGCCGCAGTGCCGCCACACTCTGAAACCGCTGACGCGGGTCGGCAGCCAGGCAGCGAGTCACGACATCCCGCACGGACGCAGGAAGCTGGGCGGGAAAATGCAGCGTGGCGGTGGCAATTTGCCCCGGCTGTAAAAAGGCACTGGCTGAAAAAGGCACCTCACCCGTCAGCAGGTAGTAGAACAGCATCCCTACGGCATAAATGTCCAGCCGGGTGTCGGTTAAAATCTCGCGGGCAGCTTCCGGCTTGCCGCTGGCATACAGATGCACTTTTTGCAAATGTTCTGGGGCAAACCAGACAAATTCACCAAAGCGGCGGTTGTCATACAGGTTGAAGTCAGGCTTTTCGGCATCCAGTTCGGTGCCAAAATTGGTGAGGTGCACCACGCCGCGCCGATCCAGCAGGATGCTGCTGGGGCGCAGATTGCCGTGGGCAAAGCCATA
>JAGQGA010000375.1 GCA_020432595.1 Anaerolineales bacterium
TCCGTTCATAAAGGTGGACATCGCCACTTAGCACCACATCCACCCCATATTGCTCAAACAGCGGCACAAGGTCGCTAGTGGCCGTACCGTTGGTCTTGAACGCCTGCCGCTGGTCGGTGTAGTAGAGCGGCAAATGGAACATGACAAAGTTCCAGGCGGCGTTGCTGTTTGCCAAGTCGTTTTGCAGCCAATTGTACTGGTTGCTCCCCTTTTTATACGGCCACTCGCTGGTAATGACCGTGAAGTGGGCGTTAGCGTAATCAAACGAATAATACGCTTCGTTCTCAATCGGGTCAGATGCCCCGTTGGTTGGGTTGACAAACACATCTACATAGGATTGGCCTTTGTTATAGGCGGTGTCGTGGTTGCCCGGCAGCGTTGCCAGCCAAACGCTTTGGATGAGGTCATCATAAATTTGAAAGTAGCGTTCTTCCAGCAGTTTGTAGCTGGCATCATAGACCACATCGCCCGTGTGGACAACGAGATCGGGCTGGATTTGCTCCAGCCGGTTGGCAACACCGTTTTGACCGGTGCCACCGGCTCCGCTGTCACCCAGGGCGGCAAAGCGGAAGGAGGTGACGCTGCTGGGTTTGCCGGAGCGGAAGGTGATGCTGCCAGCGGGGGTCAGGTCGTTGCCGTCGCTAAAAATTTTATACTGGTAGAGGGTATCAGGAGTTAACCCGCTGAGGAACGCTTCGTGGACATAGTATTGGTCGTAAGGGGCTTTGTCGGGGGTGGTGAAGTAGGTGTTGGTGGCAACGGCCGTTAATCCATAATCACCAATCCCATAATGCACCTCGCTCGTCCCGCTCTCCTTTGTCGTCCACACAATATAGAGCGAGTTTGGTTTTACAATTTGCACATACGGCTCACGCAGCAGCGTTATGGTTGTCGTGGCCGCTAACAACGGTTGGTTGATTGTCATTGAGCTAATCAAGAAAAAGAGGCATAGCGCAACGAAAAACCGCTTAATCTTAAAATCCTCTACTATGGTACCCATACTGTTGACTCTCGCTTGTAGAGTAGTTGGCACAACCCTCTACCTAAAAATGGCTTCACCCCATAAACAGGAGGCGACCCCTGGCGGGAATCGCCTCCTTGGTTATAGTCTATTGGGAATAGATAACGGCCGTTCTTACTCCAGCCAACCGCCATCCTAACCACCCATCCTTACCAAGCTACTTACGGCACTTCTTCATAATTCGTTCATACCAGCTTCACGCTTTCTTGACACCCATCCACTATTATCTTGATCAGAACGAACTGACCCTTTATTGGTAAAGCCTTTTGGGTCCTTCAGCTAAAGTGGAATTGACAAATTTTATACGTGGTGCGTGGTACGTCAGAAGAACTTATTAGTTACGCACCACGCACCACGTGAAAAGCGAGTCAACCCCCTGAATTCCCAAAGAACCAACTCATTTCATTTTCAGTACTGGAGGGTACGATGAAACATTTAACGATAATAACCATTGCCTTTCTAGCTTTGGGCAGCTTTTTCTTTGTCCAACCCGCCGCCGCACAAACAACCTTGACCGATGACGAAGCGGCCGGACTTCTTTTTATGCGTGAAGAGGAAAAAGTGGCCCGCGATGTTTATCTGACGCTGTATGACGAATGGGGGCTGCGTGTGTTTAGCAACATTGCCAGCAGCGAGCAGCAGCACATGGATGCCATTTTGACGCTGATTAACCTGTATGGGCTGACCGACCCTGTAGGTAGTAATGACGTAGGTGTGTTCACAAACCCGGATTTGCAGGCACTTTATGATGACCTGCTGGCGCAAGGGCTGGAATCCCCAGCGGCCGCCATCGAAGTGGGCATTCTGATTGAGCAAACCGACATTGCCGACCTGCAGACGCGGTTGGCAGCCACGGACAACAGCAATATCGAACGGGTTTACAACAACCTGCTGCGCGGTTCACAAAACCATTTAGCGGCATTTGAGAGAACGGCCGTTAATGCCACCACCAACCCCACCCCAAATCCCACCCCCATTCGCCGCCACGGGCGCGGCAATCGGTAGCGTTATAAAAAGACGGGCTTCTTGCAGAAGCCCGTCTTTTTTATTCCGCCCGTAGCCCCGCCTCCAACAGTGCAATAATCCGATCCACATCATAAACCGCGCCACCCCAGGTGCCGCCGCTAACGGCCTGAAGCGCCGCCCAGAGGCGGGTGTCATCGGGTAGTTGGGGATGGGGGCGCAAATCAGGGTGCAACGGCCGTTCCTGCAAAACCCCCTCCTCCGCCCCTTCCCCCACCAAATTCACGCTCCCCGTCAAATTCACCCTGTCCAGCACAATCTCCACCTCATCCCCGTCGCGCAGCTTGCCAATGGGGCCACCCGCCAACGCTTCCGGTCCAATATGGCCGATGCAAGCTCCAGTGGAAACGCCGGAAAAGCGAGCATCGGTTAGTACCGGCACCGTTTTGCCCCAGGGGATAAACTTCAACGCCGATGTCACTTGGTACGTCTCCTCCATTCCCGTCCCCAGCGGTCCTCCGCCAATAATTACCACCACGTCGCCCGGCTGCACGGGGTTGTCGGTTAGCCCTTTGATGGCACGAACGGCCGTTTGTTCCGACACAAACACCCGCACCCGCCCCCGATGCCGGTACACCCCATCGGCATCCACCACGCTCGGATCAACGGCCGTGGCCTTCACCACCGCCCCCTCCGGAGCCAAATTCCCCGTTGGGAACAGCACCGTACTCGTCAGCCCATTGCGCCGCGCCGTGTCCACATCCATAATCACATCGTCGGGGTCAATTTGCCCCGCCTGCGCCAGCCGCGCCCGCACCGCCAGCCGCCGCTCGCTCTGCTCCCACCAATCCAGCACCGCGTCCAGCTTCCCCCCCGTCACCGTCAGCACCTCCCGGTTTAGCAGCCCCATCCGCCGCAAATGGAGCATCACCTCCGGCACGCCCCCGGCCATAAACACCTGCACCGTGGGATGATTGCGCGGGCCGTTGGGCAGCGCATCTACCAGCCGGGGAGTGGTGCGGTTGACGCGGTTCCAGTCGGCCACGGTGGGGCGCGGCAGCCCGGCGGCGTGGGCGATGGCGGGAATGTGGAGCAGCAAATTGGTGGAGCCGCCAAAAGCGGCGTGGAGCAGCATACTGTTTTCCAACGCCGCCGGGGTCAGCACGTCGGCCAGTTGGATGTTGGCTTCGGTCAGCCGCAGCAGTGCCAGTGCCGAGCGGTGCGCCAAATCAAGCCAAATCGGTTCCCCCGACGGACTGAGGGCGCTGTGAGGCAGCGCCAGCCCCAACGCCTCGGCCACCACCTGTGCCGTCGCCGCCGTGCCAAGAAATTGGCAGCCGCCCCCCGGTGAACCGCAGGCGCGGCACCCCATGCTGGCGGCGTAATCGAGGCTAATCAAATCATGGGCAAACCGCGCCCCAATTGTTTGCACGGTGCCTGCGTCTTCGGCGTTGACGGCCGGCAATGTTACCCCGCCGGGAACGATGATGCCGGGCAGGTTGCCGCTGCCTGCCAGTGCCAGCAGCATGGCGGGCAGCCCTTTGTCGCACGTCGCCACGCCCATCACGCCACGCCGCTGCGGCAGCGAACGGATGAGGCGGCGCAAGGTGATGGCGGCATCGTTGCGGTAGGGCAGGCTGTCGAACATGCCACTGGTTCCCTGCGAACGGCCGTCGCACGGGTCGCTGACGGTGGCGGAAAACGGCACCATCCCCTGCTGCCGCAATGTTTCCGCCGCCTGCCGCACAAGCAGCCCAATTTCCCAATGGCCGGTGTGGTAGCCCAGGGCGATGGGGGTGCCGTCGTCAGCCCGCAGCCCGCCCTGGGTACTGAGGATGAGGAACTGCGGTTTGCCCACGTCGGCCGGGTTCCACCCCATGCCAGCGTTTTGCGTCAGCCCAAACAGATGGCCGCTGGGTTCGTGCAGCAGCATATCGGGGCTAATTGGTAGCTGTCCGGCCGGCCCTTCTCCGGCCAAGCGGGTGCTGTGAACGTGCGTTTCGCTTCCTAAAATGTCGGTTAAGGTAATCATTGTTCTATTGCATGGTGCGTGGTGCGCGGTTCTCATGATCCCACGCACCACGTACCACGCACCACGTCTCATTCCGGCACAAAACCAATACCAAGCGCCGTGCCACAGGTGATAACGGCCGTTTTTCCCCCACTTTCCCCATGTGCCAAGGCCGCCGCTGTGCCGTCGTGCCGCAAAAGCAGCCGGACGGGTTCACCCACCCGTTCGCTAATTAACTGCGCCAGCCAGTCGGCTAAATTAGTGGTGAGCAGCCCCAAACGGCCGTAACAGCCATATTCCCCCGGTGGCGGCTGGCCGTTGAGCAGGTAGCAGGCGATGCTGACCGCCATCTGGTTGTCCAGCGGCCAGCCGTGGCTGCGCCCGCGCTGCCACAAAGCGGCCAATGTGTCGGCCACATGGGTGGCATGGGCCAAGACGCTTTCACGGTTACGCTGGTCATAATAGTTGGGGTCGCAGCCGGAAGGGAGGCTGGGGAGTGGCTCTAGCCGCGCCAACTGCCCGGCTTCATAAAAGGCAACCGCTTGTTTGATGTGGGTGTGGCCCAGGTCGGCCAGCAGCATGGCCTGAGTTCCGGCGGAAGCCAGCGTTGCCAGCCCGCGCAAGGGCAGATTGGCTCCGTGGGGGGAGAGGTGGACGGTGAAGTGGGGCAGGTCGTCGCTTTGAATGATTTGCTGGGCGGCGAAAACGGCCGTTTTGCCCAACGCCCCTCGCAGCAGCCCACCCCCCAGCCACACCCGCTCGATTTGCCCCCACCATGCCCAGTGCGCCGCTCCCCATTCTGACCGAGCGGCGCGGTTGGCAGTCTCTCCCCGCTTGAGAACGAGGAGGAGGTAGGCGAGAAAACGGCCGTATTCTGCCGCAATTTCCTGGGCCGCAGGTGAGCCATCGGCCAGGCGGCGGTCAAAAGCCACCAGCAGATTGGGGTCATTGCCGTCTAGCCCCAGCAGGTCTGCTTTGGCCGCCACCCGCTGCCGCAGCGCGTCGGCCCGCAGCAAATCATAGGCGGTTTTGCCCTGAACGGCCGTTGGTAGCCCCGGCAATGCCGCCAGCACCACCCGGTTGAGGGAAGGGGAGACGTAGTTTTGGGGGTTGAGAAAGGGGTTGTTCATGGGAGATTGGGAGATTGGAGATTGGAGATTGATGAAGGTTCACAATCTCCAATCTACTATTTATCTTTTTGACCACGCCCACAATGGCGGGTACGATTCGCTTTGCGAAATTTGCTTTAAATGGAGTGATTGTACATGAAACGAAGGTGGATTGTTTTATTAATTTTGAGTTTGCTGCTGCTGGCAGCGTGTGGTGGCGAGGAAACGCCGGAGGCGGCACCGACGGCGGTGGCGGTAGGAGCAACCACGGTGGCACCTACGGATGTGCCGGTGGCGGAGGAACCAACGGCCGTTCCGCCCACCGAAACGCCGCTGCCCACAGAAACGGCCGTTCCTGCCACGCCCACACCCTTCCCCACCGCCACCGTTGAACCCACTGTCACCGCCACGCAGGTTCCCACCCCCGCCAACCTGCTCGCTGCTGAGGATTTTACCGACCACATCAACCCGTTTACCGGCGAATATTTAGACGACAACACAAATTTGCTGCGCCGTCCTATCGCCGTCAAAATCTCCAACTCGCCGCCGGAATGGGTGCGGCCACAGTCGGGTATTGGGCAGGCGGATTTGGTGTTTGAGCATGTGACCGAAGGTCCCATTACTCGTTTTACGGCACTGTTCTACAGCCAAACGCCGGAAAAAATTGGCCCCATTCGCAGTGCCCGGCTGATTGATGTGGAGCTACCGG
>JAGQGA010000376.1 GCA_020432595.1 Anaerolineales bacterium
TGTATTCTTTTGCGTCATGGCCCAAAGCGGCATCATAAAGAATGGTTCCAGCAAACAGCAGCACAATCAGTAAGACAAGGCCAATAACCAACAGCAGCAATCGTTTTAACCAACGCAATACTTTATTCATGAAGCCATTGCTTCCTCTGGCGACGGCTGCTGTAAGAAGTTAACAATCCATTGCGCTACTGGCCGCGAATCAGGCTGTGCCGACAGTGTGTTTATGGCTTCCTGATAAGCCGCGTCATCTAGCCGTGATTCCATATAATCCACAATCGCTTCCATAAACGGGTTATTGATTTCGGGATGCGCTTGCAGCCCAAACACTTGGTTGCCAATGGAAAAGGCGATATTGGGGCAAAAGTCGTTGGTTGCCAGCAGTTCAGCGTTGGGTGGCAAATGAATAACCTGATCTTGGTGGGCGAAATTGAGTTGAAGGTTGTCTAGGGGAGGGGTCATCCACGCCTTGGATGAAACAAGCTCAATTTCCCGAAGCCCCAGCCCCCACCCTTTGTGGGACTTTTCGGTGTGGCCGCCCAGGGTGTGAGCCAGCATTTGGTGACCGAAGCAGATGCCAACCATTTTACGTTGCGCCGCGTAGCAGTCGCGGATGAATTGCGCCAGCACGGGAATCCAGGGTTCATTGTCATACACGCCCTGGTCGCTGCCAGAAATGAGGTAGGCATCGCATTCATTGGGTGAGGCGGGGAATTCCCCTTGGGTAACATCATAGAGTTGAATGGTAAAGGGGGCGTTGACTTGTTCAAAAAAACGTCGGAAACGATCTTCTTCGGTGCCGTGGCCGGGAATTCCGGCATCATCTTCTGGTTTAAGGGGTTTGAGGATACCTAGCTTCATCTATTTCTCCTTGGGATTGGACGCGGACAAACACGGATGTTGTTTTATGCTGCCGCTATGAAATTATAGGGGAATTTTGCATCAAATCTGGGAATTTTCCACTGTTTGGGCTGACTGAATGGCTTGCAGATCGGCGGGCCAGGGAGCGTGGATGTGGCACGGCCAGCCGGTATGGGGGTGGGTGAAGCTGGTGTGGTGGCAGTGGAGGGCGAGGCGGGGGATGTTGTCGGAACGGCCGTAAATGTCGTCGCCGAGAATGGGGTGGTTAACGGCCGTTAAATGCACCCTTAATTGATGCGTCCGCCCCGTTTTCGGCCACAGCCGCAGCAAAGACGTAGTGGCGAATGCTGCCACCGTTTCATACAGCGTCAGTGCTGGTTTGGCGTAGGGCAAATCGGTCGCCACAAAGGGAGAATACCGCTGGCCGGGGGCCTGTTTGGCAATCGGCAAATCAATTTGGCCGCTGGCTGGAGCGATAATGCCATGAACCAGTGCCAAATAAGTTTTCTCCACCGCTTGGGTGGCAAATTGTTCGTGCAGCCGCCGCAGCGTCTCTTTGTCTTTCGCCACCACCACTACGCCCGACGTTTGGGCATCGAGCCGATTGACCAGGTCGGCGGTGGGAAAGTGATGGTGACGCAGGTGGTAGATGAGGTTGGCCTGGGTAAAACGGCCGTTTCCATGTACCCGTAGCCCCGCCGGTTTGTTCACTCCCACCAGCCATCCATCTTCGTAAACGATGCTGTAGTCAAAGTTGGCCGGGGGCGAGGTAAAGTCGGGAACATCGCTACCCACGTCGTCTCCTTGGCAAAGCTGGATGCTGGCGGTGGCTAAACGGCCGTTGTGCCACACCCGCCCCTTTTCCACCTGCTGCTGCCATTCAGCCGCCGTCAGGTAGGTGAAACGGTGGGCCAGATAAGTGATAAGATTGGTTTGGTGATAATTGGCGGGAACTTTAGAGGAAACTTTCACGATAGCTGCTGATGCAGCTTGCCAGCCTGAAGGGCATCATAGCCAAACTGCATGTGGGTGCGGTCAACCTCTGCCAGCGACACCCATTGCAGCAAGGCTCCTGTTTTAACCGCAACCGATTTGGTGTCAAACGGCCGTTTCAACCCGTAATACAACACCGATAACCCCCGCGCTTGCCCCTGTTCATCCATCACATACCGCTCCTCCAGCCACAACAGCCCATCTAACTCAGGCAAAATCCGTAGTTGCCGCTGGAAATAACGCCGAATAGCCTGCTCTGGCCGCAGCGACCCAGTCAATATTTCCCCTGGCGGATGCCAAAGCCCGGTGACTGGGTGACGCGCCAGCAAGACCCGCTCATTCTCAATAAAAATGCCGTAAACAGCCGGTTCAAAGGCAATATCCGACCTCCCTACCGAAACGGCATTTCCGTAGACATCATAGCATATGATTGGCATGAAATTTGTGAGCTTTAGCCAGGTTCAGGAACCGCATTCGGGTGTGCGGCAAAAATTTCCTGTCGCAACGTGGGGATTTGATCGGCCAGGGTACCTAGCACACCATTGACAAAACGCGGAGCGCTGTCCGATCCATATGTTTTAGCCAGTTCAACGGCTTCGTTAATTGCCACTTTGATGGGAGTTTCGCCAGAAATCAGGAATTCAAAAATTGCCATTCGCAAAATGTTGCGGTCAATGACAGCCATTTGGTCAAGGGGCCATTCTGGCGCATAGCGGGAGATCAAGGTGTCCATCATGGTTTGGTATTCAATGACACCCATCACCAGTTGCTCGGCGAATTGGACACCAGCGCTTTCCATCGGGTTTTCCCGCAGCCGGTGCTGCAAAATTTCACCCGGCTGGTGAGCGGCTATGTCATACTCATATAGCGTTTCTAAGGTGACGCGACGTGCGCGACGTCTGGTTTTCATGGTACTTACACCCGATTTTGGTTATGTGCCGACAACATCTTCAACGTGGATGTTAATGGCATCAATGGGAATGTCAACCATTGTGTCCATCGCTTCAGCAACAGCTTTCTGAATTGCCCGACTTGTCTCCATGACATTCACATCACGATTCATTATAACGTAAATATCAAATTTGACCTTATCGTCAGACAAATCCAATACAAGACCGTCGTGTCGCGTTCCACGTCGCAGCAGGCGGGTCACATCAGCCGGCACTGATGCCATTTTAGCAACTCCATCAACTTTTAAGGTGGCGAAATAGGCGATTGTACCCAATACCTCAGGGGCTACTTCGATACGCCCAAGACTTTCCCTTACTTCACTCATAACTAGCTATAGTATTCCGCACTTTGCCCCGTGTTGTCAATAGGAAAGGGGGGAACATATTGGCTCGGTCTATTAATCGGTAATGTCGTTTTACGACTGCTTCGCATACAGTGTTCAGTAATCAGTCGAACCTTTAACTGATTACTGTTTACCGATTACTGATTACTGTTTACTGTTTGCCGCTCTTACGTAGCCATGCCACCATCAACGCGGATCACTTCACCGGTGATATAGGATGATCTGTCGGAGGCCAGAAAGGTGACAAGGTGGGCCACTTCTTGCAGTTCGCCCATGCGCCCCAGTGGGATAAGTTTCATGAGGTCGCCCACTACGTTTTCTTCAAGAACGGCCGTTAATGCCGTCGGGAAAAAGCCCGGAGCCACCGCATTCACCGTAATCTGCCGCGAGCCAAGCTCCTTCGCCAGCGACTTGGTAAAGCCGATGATCCCTGCTTTCGAGGCCGCGTAGTTTGATTGCCCTGCCTGCCCCACCAGCCCGACAATGGAGGTGATGTTGATAATACGACCCCCCTGCTTGCGCCGAATCATTGGCCGGGCAACGGCCTTGCAGCAGTTGAAGACGCTTTTGAGGTTGGTGTCAATGACTGTGTCCCACTGCTCTTCTTTCATTGTCATCAGCAGCGTGTCGCGGGTGGTTCCGGCGTTGTTGACAAGAATGTCTACCTGTCCATAAACGGCCGTTGCTTCTTTCATCAACGCCTCCGCCTGGGCAAAATCGCTGACATCGGCACGAACGGCCGTTGCTTCCCCACCTGCTGCCTGAATTGCCGCCACCACTTCTTCCGCCGCTTCCACGCTGGCGATGTAATTAATCACAACCTTGGCCCCGTTCGCCGCCAAATCTTCGGCAATGGCCCGGCCAATCCCCCGCGAAGCACCTGTTACTACTGCAACTTTTCCCGCTAACACACTCACTCTCCCAGTTTAAACTTCACCCGGTTTGACTTTCGCGCAATGCGTTTCACCAAACCAAGCAGCACGTCACCCGCGCCCACTTCCACAAACGTCTCCACCCCTTGCGCCGTCAAATAGTTGACCGAATCGGTCCAGCGCACGGGGGAGGTCAACTGCGCCTTTAGCTCAGCGCGAATCTCATCTGGGGTTTGTATGGGCAACCCGGTGGCGTTGGCAATCACCGGAATGTGGGCTGCCTGAAGGGGGGTCGCGTCCACCGCCTCGGCAAACGCCGCCGCCGCCGACTGCATTAGCGGGGAATGAGCGGCAATGGTGATGGGCAGCTTCACCACTTTCCGCGCCCCGGCGGCTTCGGCCAAAGCCATTGCTTCAGCCAGTGCCGTCGCGTCGCCAGAAATGACGACTTGACCGGGGCAGTTATCGTTGGCAAGCTGGACAAAACGGCCGTTTTTCCCACTCGCCTCCTGGCAAATTCCCTCTACCTGCGCCGCATCCAAAGCCAAAATCGCTGCCATCGCCCCCGGCTGCCTTTCACCCGCTTCCTTCATCAGCTCACCACGCCGCCGCACCAACGCCAGCCCATCGGCAAAGCTCATCGCCCCCGCCATTGCCAGTGCCGACAGTTCGCCCAGGCTGTGACCGGCCACATATGCTGGTGCTTCCCAGCCCTGTGCCTGCATCACCGCCCACGTCGCCAGGCTCACCACAAACAGCGCCGGCTGCTGGTTCACCGTGTCGGTTAGCTCGCTTTCTGGCCCGTTAAAACAGAGGGATGAAAGGGAAAAACCAAGCTGCGCGTCGGCGGCATCAAACAATGCCCGCGCCGCTGGCTGCTCATAAAGCTCCTGCCCCATCCCCACAAATTGGGAGCCTTGCCCCGGGAATAAAAATGCTGTACTCGTCACCAACAAATCCCCAAAACAAAAAAGGCCGCATTGCTACGGCCCTTGCTCGTTCAATTATTCCTCGCGGCTGTCTGGCAAAACCTGCCGCCCGCGATACATGCCACAGTGCGTGCAAACATGGTGCGAACGCTTCATTTCGCCACATTCGGAACAGCGAACCAAGTGGAACGGGGTGAGAAAATCATGCGCCCGCCGACGATCCCGGCGTGCCTTGGAAATCTTGCGTTTTGGTAGTGCGCCCATTTGAATAACCCTCTCTAAATTTCAGTAATCAGTAATCGGTAGCCAGTAATCAGTCGTGTATCGGTTTGCAGTCTATACTAATAACTGATTACCGATTACCGATTACTGCCCACGGTCTGCTCTCTTTTAATGACTTGCTTGTGAGTCTGCCTCTTCGATAAGAGTCCGTGCAAAAAATAACGGCCTAAAAGCCGCAACTCGGAATTATAACGAGGGGTAGGAGGCTGTCAAGTTTTTGGCGCGAATTTTACTTGACAACCTGTTTTCATAGTGCTACTATGCGCCCCATGTTGGGTCAAACCTTGCACCAGGTCTTTTTTAGCTTTAGCTTTAGCTTTACGAACATCTCTGGCGTCGCGCTAGAGGGAGGTCGTTCTGCTTGAGTGATGGCTAGTCACCCACAGAAGTAGAAAAACCACCAGGGCGCGGCACAAACCGCGCCCTTTTTGTTTGTTACCATGCGACACCCGTTGCAAGAGACCGCAGGAGCAATCAATCCTGCCAATCCTGTAAATCCTATAAAAAAAAACGCCTTTTAGGAAGTGACGATG
>JAGQGA010000377.1 GCA_020432595.1 Anaerolineales bacterium
AAAACCGACCGCGTCGTGAAGAAGTGCCAACTGTCGACCGACAGATGATTAAAGAGTATAACCAATACGATATTGAGCTGTTTCAGTTTGCCAAAGAGATGTTTGAGACCCAACTGGCAGCGTATTCACCGAAAATGGTGCAGGCTAGTTTGATGACAGCAGCTTGGCGCAATGAATTGTTTAAACGGCAACTAGGGTTGCAAACCTTTTCGCTGCGCCAATTTATTCGGGAGCATTCGGCGCGGGCGTATATTCGGCAGCGGCTGCATTGGGACTAGAGAGGAGGGGGAGCCAGACGGCAACGGCCGTTCCCGTTCCAACCTCGCTGCTAACTTTAATTTTCCCATGATGTAGCGTCACAATTTCCTTCACCAACGATAACCCCAACCCGGCTCCCGGTATGTTGTATTGCCCCGTTTGCTCACCCCGATAAAAGCGATCAAATAGATAGGGAACCTCGGTGGCGGCGATGCCCGTGCCGCTGTCGCGGATAGTTAAAATGGCATCTTGTCCGTCGGTAGCTGTTGTGATGATAATGCCTCCTTCTTTGGTGTAACGAATGGCGTTGTCCAGCAGTTCAGCTACCATTTGCTCCAAATGGGGCGGGGAGCCAATTAGCCAAAGAGGGGTAGGGGAGAGCTGTTCGTGGAGGTCAAGAACGGCCGTTTCTGCACTAACCCGATAAATTCGCACTGCCGCTTGCACCACCTCATTCAAATCCACGTGCTCCAAAACCGTCTGCTCCCAGCTTAAATCCAGCCGTGAGAGTGCCAGTGCTTTATCAATCAGACGCGCCAGCCGTTTTGTTTCCGTTTGCAGTACGGTGACGTATCGGTCAATATTGTCTGGTTGTGTCCGCTGTAGTAAATCAAGATAAAGGCTAAGCGTGGTAACGGGTGTTCGCAGTTCGTGGGACATGTCATTAAAAAATTTGGCTCGCAAGCGGTCAAGCTGGTGTAGTTTTTCATTGGCTTTGGCAAGCTCTCGCGTCCGCTGCTCCACGCGCTGCTCCAGCGATTCTAAAATGAGGGCGCGATGAAAGGCACTGACGGCAATTTCGGCAACGGCCGTTAATAGGCGAATCTCCCGGCTGGAAAAATCACGCGGCGCACACAGCCCCACATGTAGCACCCCCAGCACCACATTTTCATCCGTGTGCAGCGGCAAAAATAAATTGCTTTGTGCTTTTGCTACGGCAGCCGTTAACCCTTGTAAGCCACTAGCTAGCACGTCATCTTCCAGTCGGCGCGTCAGATAAATTTGCCCATTAGTCAGCACATGATTTAACACCCCTTGCCGCTCCTGTCGCTCCTGATGCACAACCATCGTTTCCGGGTACCAACCAGCCACAATCAACTCATGCTGCTCTGGTTCTGCCAAGAAAAAGAAGCCAATGGCATCATTTTCCAGCCCAACAAGCTGCAAAATAGAGGGCAGCATATCGGCGGCGCGAGAGGCTAGGCGCAGCTTGGCTGATGTTCGCGCCAGCGATTCTAACTCTTGAGCGTGCCGGTGCGTCTGGTCAAGCAATTGTTCCTTGCTTAAGACCAAGCTGGTTTGCTCGGCGGCTTGTCGTGCCTGGGCAATGGTGGCACTGGTAAAGATTTGTGGCTGGGCAAAGAGGAGAATGATAGCCCCCAAATGCTGTTGATGCAGGGTAAGCGGCAGTACCATGAGGGCACGAATGGGCAGTCGGCGAGCCAATTTGGCGGAGAAAAAGCGGCTTTGCTGGAGATCGGGAATAATGAGGGGGGCATTGCCTTGCTGCGCCAGAGAAGTTAGCGGCATGGCGTTGTTGGTGAGGAGTTTAGGGAATAGGTTTTTGAAGGGACCAAAGGCGGCTCCAAGAACGGCCGTTTGTTGTTCCTCATGCCACAGCGTCAACAAACACCCCTCGGCATGGTGCAGTTCCCCCAGCCGGTCGGCCATCATTTGCAGCAGCCGCTGGCGTGGCATATTGCCCAATGCCGCTCGCGTAATATCCCCGAGCAATGAAGCAGTTCGAGTGTGGGCAGCCAGGTGCTGCTGCTGGCTCATATCGGTGAGGGTGAGCAGTTGGGTCGGCTGGCCTTGCCATTGGATGGGGGCGGTATGGATTTGCAAAACGGCCGTTGTGCCATCTGAGCGTTCTATTTCTTGCTCTGACCAAGAGGGTAGCCAATCATAGTTTGCGCCAACCATATATTCGAGTTTGTTGCCCAATAGTTTGGCGGCTGCGGCATTGGCAAACAGCACCCAGCCATCGGCATCCATAACCACCATGCCGGTGGATGTTGTGGCTACAAGTTGTGCAAAATCAGTTTGCTCCACCATGGCGACCTGTTGTTGCTATCCATCGTCTGCGATGGTCGCACGCATCGGAGTTAAACCTCCGAGGTTTTCAAAACCTCGGAGGTTTGTTTTATTAAGCCATTACCTGCATTAAGTGATACCGTTTGCGCCCTTTCCGCAAAATCAAAAACTGCCCTTCGATGGTTTGTGACAGCGAAGCGACCTGATCGGCATCGGTGACGCGCTCGTTGTTTAGGTAGATGCCGCCACCTTGGATGTCTCGCCGAGCTTCGCCTTTGGAGCGTGCCAGCCCGCTTTGGATGAGCAAGTCCACAACGGCCGTTCCATCCCCCTCCAAACTCGCCTTTGCCAGCGAACTAGACGGCACTTCGGCAAAGATGTCTTGAATGTCGGCGGCATCCAACCCGTTCATGTCACCCCCAAAGAGGACGGCTGCGGCTTGTTCGGCGCGGGAAACGGCCGTTTCTCCATGAATCATCCCCGTCACCTCCTGCGCCAACTTGCGCTGCGCTTCCCGCAATTCCGGCCGTTCCGTCACCAAACTTTCCAGTTCCGCAATCTCTTCCCGTCCCAGCCAGGTAAAAATCTTCAGGTAACGCCCCACGTCGGCATCACCTGTGTTCAGCCAAAACTGGTAGAACCGATACGGCGACATTCGTTTCGAGTCCAGCCAGGCGTTCGTTCCCGTTGCCGTCTTGCCCAGCTTGCTGCCGTCAGCATTCGTAATCAGCGGGTAAACCAACGCCTCAGCTTTCACCCCCCGCGTCCGCCGAATCAGCTCCACGCCGGCCGTAATATTGCCCCACTGGTCGCTGCCGCCCGTCTGCATCACGCAGCCATAGGTGTCGTGAAGGTGCAAAAAGTCATACGCCTGTAGCAGCATGTAGCTAAACTCAGTAAACGAAATCCCCGATCCGTCCCGATCCAGCCGCGATTTCACCGAATCTTTGGAGATCATGTAGTTGACCGTAAAATGTTTGCCCACATCGCGCAGAAAATCAATCATCCGCACCGGTTCCAGCCAATCAATATTATTCACCAGCCGCGCCGGGTTACTTTTCACCTCAAAATCCAGCAGTGCCGTCAACTGGCCGCGAATGGCCGCCACATTGGCCTCAATCTGCTCACGAGTCAGCAAATTGCGCTCCTCCGACTTGCCGCCGGGGTCGCCAATCATCCCCGTGCCGCCACCCGCCAAAATGATGGGGGTGTGGCCCAGCCGCTGCAAACGCGCCACCGACATCAGCGGCACCAAATTGCCCACGTGCAAACTGGTGGCTGTCGGGTCAAACCCATTGTAGAGGGTGAGTTTCTCTTTACTCAGCCGTTCGGCTAATCCTTCGGTGGCATCGTAGACCAAACCCCGCCACTGAAGCTCTTCAAATGCAGTCGTCATGTTATCTGCGCTCCTTTTTAGATGGTACCTATTGTCTAGGGGGGTGACAATAGTCCAATAGACACAAAAAAGACGCGGTGTTGGCCGCGTCTTTTGAATTCCTTGTTTGCTGTCTCAGTGTCTCTGGCTTATTTTGCCCACACAACAAAAATCCCCACGCGGTATTGTTTGGTTGTGGTCAAATAATAATAACGAACGTTTACCAAAGCCATTTCTTGCAACATGGCGGCATGTTAGCATGGGCGGGCAGGGCTGTCAAGCGTTAGAGAATGCTGAATGGCGCGAGTCAGTTTTCTGGCCGCAGCCAACGGCTACGACCCGTCTCATCCGCATAGGCCCATGGCTGCAAATCAGGTGGCTCAATCCCCAATGCCTCCAAACATTTACACACTTGCTCGCCATGGATACTTGCATGATGCAGTGCCTGCATCACAACTACCGCTGTATGCGTCTCGTAGGCTCCATCATCCAGAAACGCGAGACGTTCGCCGTCAACCGGTTCACGCAGAAACCGCTCCCACTTGGTGCCATTCTCTTTCGCATGGGCGGCAAGCTCCTGCAAGTTAGCCGTCTGCAAGTTATTTGTCTCATCATCGGCCGTTTCCCAGACGGCACGGCCACCGCCAACACTCGCCACATAGCGTGCGTCAGCCGACACCAAATGATTCAACGTTGCCAAAATGCTGCCAAACCCAGCAGCCGGCTGAGTCAGCTCTTCAACCGAACAATTCTTGCAGGCGGCAATGAGCGCTTTCATAGCCCAATCCTTTTGCCGGAATGCTTCGATCAATACCTCGTTCACCTTGCCTCTCCTTGCGTTTGCCCACTATTAGCTTCAGTTGCTCACACGGACTCTGAGCCGATAGGCTCGCTCTGAGTGGGGCTGGTGAAAACGGCCGTTTTAACCCATTCTAACAACACACTTTTTCCAACCATCTGTGCCATTTTGTATTCCCTTGCTAATCACCAAATAGCCAACCATCAAAGACAGCCCCCCAGTATTAACTGCGAGATGTATTAGCCCCCCTTCTCTTTCTGAGCAGCAATTTCCAATCGATCTGCCCAAAGCGGCTACCCTAATCTTGACTGAAAACTACGAAGCTATTTCAGGTAGCGCAGCTTGCTTTAACACATCAGTAGCCCACTGATTGATGCTCTTGCTGTTAATTTCTGCTGCCGTTGCCACTGCCATATGAATCTCTGGTGGAATCCGCAGCGTTAATTTGCCAGAATATGACCGCTGTGGCGGTTGTCCAATTTTTTCGCATACTTCCAGGTAATGATCTACCGCATCATGAAATGCTGCTTCCAACTCTTCAACAGTGCTGCCATGGAAGCCAACAATGTCTCGAATCCCAATAATGTGTCCAATGAAGATTCTATCTACAGGGTCATATTCGATTTTCGCAAAATAGTTCTGGTAAGTCATTTCGTTCATGGCTTCACACCTGCCCTCTGTAAGAATTCGCGTACATCTTTCACACGATAACGCAGCGCTTCTTTTCCAGGATGCGGCCGATGAAAATCGGCGCGTTGCCCATGCAAAATGAATGTGATCCGTGAACCACTTCCCTCGATCACTTGGCATTCCAAAGCCATGAGCAAAGATTCGATACTGCGCCATTCAATGTTACCGTTAATTGGGTCGGTAAAGATTGCAGAAAGTGTTTTGCGCTGCTTTGTATTCATCTCGATTATGATAGCAGATTTCGCCATCACTTCCCAGCGTTGCCGCCGTTCCTAACGAATAAGGATTGATGCGGTGCGACAAAACGAGGCTTTTCTATATCAGGATTTTACCCTTTTAGCAACCTGCTTTTCCCAACCTTTGGCTAAGGATGCGATAGCCTGCCATTTCGTACCGTTTTGACCCGTTCCAGCAGCACACTTTTTTCAATCACGTTAGCGAGAGCTTTGGCTACAGCGGACGGCCGTTTTCACCCATTCCAACAACATACTTTTTCCAACTGTCTGTGCTATTTCCTATTCCTTGAGACTCAAGGTTAATTTACATTCTTTGACTTACAACAGCAGTACCCTGATCGTTTCAATGAATACTACCGTTTCCG
>JAGQGA010000378.1 GCA_020432595.1 Anaerolineales bacterium
ACCACACCGTGGAGATTGTGCAAAGTTATGCCAAACGTGGTATTGAGCTAACCTATGACCCGCCCCGGCGCGGCAAAATGGCTGCCATCAACCGCGCCATGCCCTTGGTGCGCGGTGACATCATCGTCTTTACCGATGCCAACAACGCCTATAGTGCTAATTCCATTCATGAATTGGTTGCCCCATTTACGAACCCCACCGTGGCGGCCGTTAGCGGCTACAAATCCATCGTTTCCGGCGACGGCTCGCTGGGGGAATCGGAGGGGCTGTACTGGAAATACGAATCTTTTATCAAGGAGCAGGAGGCGCGGCTGGGATGCTGCACCGGGGTGTGCGGTGAAATGCTTGCCATCCGGCGCAATTTGTACGAACGGCCGCCCGACTGGATTATCAATGATGATTTTTACATGGCGATGCGGCTGGTGAAGCGGGGCTACAACGTGGCCTATGCCAAACAAGCCAAGTCGTCGGAGCGCATTTCGCTGTCGGCCAAGGATGAAATGGCGCGGCGGGCGCGGATTGTCAGCGGCCGTTTTCAGGCGATGACGATTTCGCAGCGGTTGCTGCCGTGGAAACGGCCGTTAATCGTCTGGCAAATCATCTCCCACAAATTTTTCCGTCCCATCGTCCCCCTTGCCATGATTGGTGCCTTGACGACCAGCCTGCTGGGGGCCTGGCGACCGCGCTGGGTTTCGCCAACTTGGGCGCATCATTTTAAACGGCCGTTTGCCCTCGCCCTCCTCCTCCTCCAGCTTGGCTTCTACAGCCTCGCCTGGGTCGGCCAAGCCATCCAACGGCCGCGCGGGTTGCTGGGGCGGCTGCTCTACCTCTCCACCTTTATGGTCAACAGCAACACCGCTGCCCTTATCGGCCTCTACCGCTTTCTCACCGGCCAGCAAACCACCCTCTGGAAGCGCGTCCAGCGGCGGGCGGATAGTTTTGATATGGAAGATAGTAATCGGTAATCGGTGATCAGTAATCAGTGTTCCGACTGATTACCGATTACTGATTACCGATTACCGATCATGCGTGTTCAAAAAAAACCTCCTCAATCTCCTTTACCAAAGCAACACCATGCTACTGGCCCGCTCCTTCTGGGGGCGGCACAGCCTGACGGTGTTGGCCTATCACCGCATCACCAACCCCCACCAACCTGGCTTTGACACCTTTGCCCCCAACGTCAGTGCCACCCCGGCCGATTTTGCGGCGCAGATGGATTATGTGGCGCAACATTTTAATGTGGTGAGCATGGAAGAAGTGGTGGATTGGCTGCAAAACGGCCGTTTTCTCCCCCCACACCCCCTTCTCATCACCTTCGACGACGGCTACCGCGACAACCTCACCGAAGCGTTTCCCATTTTGCAGCAGCGGCAGCTTCCTGCCACCATCTTCCTCGCCACCAATCACGTCGGCAGCAGTAGCCCCTTCTTCTGGGATTTGGTGGCCTACAGTTTCCACCATACCCAACAAACCAGTGCCGCGCTGCCCTTACTTGGCCTCCAAAGCTGGGCCGATGATTCCAGCCGCAACGCCGTCATGCTGACCCTGTTGCGCCAGCTTAAGCGGCTGCCGGATCAGGATAAATGGACGGCCGTTCGCCAAATCCCCGCCGCCCTCGGCGTTACGGTTCCCGACCACGCCTTTGCCGGGCTGCACCTCACCTGGGACGACGTGGGTCAGCTACAGGCCAATGGCATCAGCATGGGTGCCCACACGCATACCCACCCCATCCTCACAAGCTGTACCGATGAGCAGGCGCAGCACGAAATTAAGTTGTCCAAACAGTTGATTGAAGAAAAAACAGGCCAGCCCGTTCTCAGCTTTGCCTACCCCAACGGCCAGTCGTATGACTACACCCCCGAACACGCCGCTTTTGTGGCGGCGGCCGGCATTCCGATGGCGTTTACTTTACGGCCGGCTCCCAGCCGCCCCGCCGAACTGCGCCGCGACCCCCACACCATCCGCCGCATCCTCATTGACCACCGCGATACCCTTCCCCGCTTCGCTGCTAAGGTCATGGGACTCACGCGCCTGGCTGGCTTACCCCGCTAAACAAACTCCTCTGGCACCTGTTTATGCGGCCAGGGAGCCAGGTGATATATGTTGCCCCCGCCGTTGCTCATCAGCCGTTGAAAGGTCAGAGTCGTCTCAGAGCTAAGCGGTGCGTAAAGCATCAGCTTTAATGCCCCATATTTGGTTATGGAGGCAATGGTACTGGTGGTAAAGTACAGTGAGCCTAACGGGGTGCCCTGCATTTGGATTGGCACAGTGTCCAGAAAATGATCCTCTTCTACTAAATGCAGTTGTCGCCAGGTGCGTTGAAAGGTGTTGGAACGCATCAAGTTCATCAGCAAGTAGCGAAAATAAGGCTCTGCCCGGTAACGCAAGCTGTTAATGCGAAAGTTCATGATGTTGCGATAGGCAAAATGCTGCGGATCTGGCCCCACCTGGCGCCGCTGTGTTTCAAACTGTGGCGCAAAATAATGGTAGGTTGAGTTAAACATCAGCGGGTTTGTAACGGCGGCGGCATTGGCAAACATTTCCTGTGCGCCCCCCAGCACCGCAGCAGCGTGGTTGATGGCAACAATGTCCGAATACACATCAAAAATGGAAGCGGGAAGCTGGCAATCTTTCATGATGTCTAGCAGTGTGTGTAATCCGGTTGTCGGAGTGGTCTGACTGTGCGAGATTTCTATTGGCTCCACTCCCGATGCAGCGGCAAAAAATTCGTGCCGTTCACCAGTGGTCAAATGCAGGGCTTGGGCCAGGCTCAACAGCAGGTCTGGCTCTAAATTGGCTTTTGTGCCCCGTTCAATGTTGCCAATAAGTGCCTCGCCCAAATTGGCTTCTTGGGCTAATCGCGCTTGTGTCCAAATGGCTCCCAATTCATCATAATGTTCTTTGCGCAGGGCCGCAATGAGTTGCCCAAATTGTTTTCTGTTCATAATTTATGCTGAGACCCAATACAGCCAAAAAGCTTTCAATATAAATCTTCAAAAATTTATAGGTTTTGCTCAAGAATTTTACAGTTACACATCTAAATATTGATAGATGCTACCTATGAAATCCGTAAACTACATAGTACGCTTAAATTAAGAATTTCGCTATGATAATGTGTGTTAGAAGTGAGATTCTGACAAATGGCACTGGGGGTCTCTAAGACAGAGCCAGCTCTGATATAGAGCCGTACCCAACCCCTTTTGTGCTGAACTATCTTCTAACGGCCGTTCTTGTCCACCTCGCTCGCTGTGCCGTTAAGAAGCCCACTGCCTACCAATTCGTAGGTGGTGGGCTTCTTCTGTTATAGGCTTATGCAAATGAGATCAGGAGATTGATGACTCTCCCAGTCTCCCAAGCTCAATTTTCGTCAAGACCTCCCAAAACGCCTGCCGCAACGCCCCAATTGCTGTCTCATTCGGGGGAGAAACGGCCGTTTCTCCCGTCTGATCCCCCACATACATCGCCCGGCTAATCTCCACCATGACCCACGGCTGCTGCTTGCCCCCGTGCGCGGCAATGTCCATGCCCCCTTTGAATGGGTGGTTGACGGCTACAGCAAGGCCTGTTTCGGCCAAGGGGATGAGCTGGGAAAACTGCCGTTTTAGCAACCGTGCCATCTCCTGCATGAGTTCCGGCGGTGCGGTGAGTGGGGTTTCGGAAAACGGCCGTCCCTCATGGTCGCCAAAATTGCACACCGCAATACGCGGCCGGCGTTCTCCGGGGTCGCCATAGGTAGTTGGCCCCGCTGCCGCCATCGTGTGGGCATCAACCACCAGCTTCACCGCCGGGTCTGCGGCAATTGCCGCCAACTGCTCGTGCCACGTCCGCCAATATTTGTCAATTAGCAGTCGCTCCAACGCCTCATCCGGCTCGGCACCTGGCAAGAACACCGGCGCACCATAGCTGGTTTGCCGCTTCACAATGCCGTCGCCCGGCCGCGTGCGCTCCGGATTATCCGGGCGGTTTACGTCAATGATGGCGCGGGCAATGGGAAAGGTGAGCGAATATAAAACATCATCAGCATAATCGTAAATTCTTTCTGCATAAATGTCGGCCTCATTAAATAGCTGCGTTTCAGTTAGTGCCAACCGCCCTTCTAGCTCTGACGGTACCGCCAAACCGCTGTGGGGGTTCACAATCGCAAGGGGTTGCTTCATATTATCTGCTACCAAATTTGCCCAATTTGTGACCTACACAAAAAGGACGTGTCTATTAAGTTCAAGAAACGAGGTTGCGGCCACAGACAGCGCAACTCTCCCTCCTTCCCATTTCACACCCAGTTCTGGCGAGCCAGCGGTCATGTACCCTGGCTCGTTTTGCTTTCTTCCGTGGCCGTATTCACCATCCAGCGCGAAAATTCCTGTAAAAAATGACGAAAACCGGGTAAATATTCAGCCGGAAAACGATAATCCTCGGTGGCTCTATCCAACACTCGGTTAAAACAGGTCAGCCATTCCTGCCGCGCCGTCTCGTCAATGGGGAATGGCATATGGCGTGCCCGCATCATGGGGTTGCCATAAAGCATATGGTACAGTGGTGGCCCACCCAGCAGCCCCACGAAAAAGGCGGCTGACTTTTGTGACGCAACCACCATATCCTGAGGGAACATATAGCGGATGGGCGACTGTTCTAATTCAGCATAAAAATCGGCCATCATGGCAAAGATATTGTTTTCGCCCATTTGTGCATACACTTTGCGGCTGGGGGGTTCCACTTGGGGTGGCCCGCCCGGTGGTACATAAGGTTTATGATTCATCAACTATCCTCGGTTTCACGATCTCGACTTATTGTACTCAACCTTGTTTGGCGAACCCACCTCTGGCAAGGTATGATGGGGTAATGCACGATAAATTCCGATTTCCCATTGGTGCCACCGTGACGCTGGAAGCATTGGCTGACAATCCCCACCCAGTTTTGCACCGGCTGCGAACGGCTGAACCGGTTTCCTGGTTGCCTGCTTTGGGCGGGTGGCTCATTACGCGGCGCGATTTGGCAATTGAGGTCATGCGTGATGCTCGGCGCTTCACGGTTGACCACCCTGGCTTTTCTACGGCGCAGGTGGTGGGGTCAAGTATGTTGTCGCTGGATGGGACGGCGCATGTGCGACAGCGTGCGCCATTTGAGCCGCCTTTTCGCCGAACGGCCGTTTTGCACCGTTTTCAGCGACCCGTAGCTGATGTGGTTTCGCGGCTGTTAGACGTGCTTGAGCCAAACGGCCGTTCTGAACTCCGCCGCGACTTTGCTGGCCCGGTTGCTGTCCATACCATGCTCACCGCACTGGGGCTGGAGGCAACGCCAGTAACGGCCGTTTTAGGCTGGTACGACACCATTGTCGAAGCCGTGACGCGGGTGACGGCTGGAGAACCAGTTAGCGTCGCCGGGCGTGAGGCATTTGCCGCCCTGCGCCAAAGCCTGCTGCCAGCCTTGCACCAGTCGCCGACAAGCAGCCTGCTGGCCGCCGCAGCGGGAGCCGCCAATGGTCTATCTGACGATGAAATCATCTCGAATGCGGCGGTGCTACTGTTTGGCGGTATTGAGACGACGGAGGGGATGATTGCCAACGCGCTTTATTTTTTGCTGGCGAATGCGGCGGTATTAACGGCCGTTTGTGCCAACCCCGCTATACTCACAAGCATCATCGAGGAATCATTGCGGTTAGAGCCAGCGGCGGCAGTAGTAGATCGCTATGCTACCGAGGATGCAGAATTAGGCGGCGCGGCCATTCGTGCCGGGGATTTAGTGCGGGTGTCGCT
>JAGQGA010000379.1 GCA_020432595.1 Anaerolineales bacterium
GGAAAAGTGGTCTTGGTCACCGGAGCCAATAATTTAAATGGCATTGGCGCAGCCATCGCTAGGGCTTTTGCCCGGCAAGGGGCAAAGATTTTGTTAACCTATCTCCGGCTTTCTCCCAAAGAGTTTGGCATTGATCAGCAAGAAGCACTGCAAGCCAAGGAAGCCGGATTGCCCTTTTACCACGCCAGGCGAGCTGAGCCAGCGACAGAAGTTGTGAACACCATCCAAGCTGAAGGGGGGTGGGCAGCAGCGCATGAAGCTGATCTGACCAGCCCCGAACAAATCTCGCAGCTTTTTGACTGGGGTGAAAAAAATGCCGGCCCCATTGACATTCTGGTTAATAACGCGGCCGCATATCAGGATCCGGACACGATATTTTCGGCCTCGCTTGCAACCTATCGCAAGACATTTGATGTCAATGTTGGGGGAACCTTGCTGATGATGGGCGAATTTGTGCGCCGATTTGAGCAACAAGGTCTCACCCGTGGCAGCATCATCAACATGAGCACAGATTCGGCACAGGCTTTTTCCGGTCAAATTAATTATGGGGCAAGCAAAGCGGCCATTGAAGCATTCACCCGCAGTGTAGCGATTGAGGTTGGGCCATTGGGCATCAGAGTGAACACAATCGCTCCGGGGCCAACGCAAACGGGATATATTTCAGCCGAATTTGAAGAAATACTTAACGAAAGAATCCCGCTGAAACGAATCGGCACACCAGAAGATATTGCCGATGTCGCCTTGTTTTTAGCCTCGGACCAGGCACGGTGGGTTACTGGGCAAGTGATCAAAGTATCTGGTGGTCACGCATTATAGACGAGAGAACGCCCCACTAACTCTTTATTACCCACTCTGCGCTACCCTTGCTACAATCGCCGCCTATGTTGTTGAGGACACGGGGGCGCAACCCGGAAAACAGCCAAGTAAAGGTTAAACAAACCTGGTGGGCAGCGATTGGGTTGATTCTTGCCCAATATCTGCTGCTGTTGCATGGGGTAACGGCCGTTTATTTCACCGCCGACGAACCAGCCTACATTGCCGGGGGATATGCATTGCTGGCACGAGGCACCGAAGCACTCCCCTTCTTGGCGCAGCGCGGCTATCCGCCGCTGCTGGCGGGAGCCGAAGCGCTGTTTCTCTATGCCGACAACCCCCACATTCCCGTCACCGAACTGGCCGGGTGGCCCAACAGCTTTGACCAATTTACCAGCGCCTTTAAGCCATATCTAGCACCCATTGAACGCACGCTGTTTCTAACGCGCCTGCCCACCATCTGGCTGATGGCACTGCTGGCGGCGGTGCTGTTTCGCTGGGCCAGGTCGCTATGGGGGGTCAACGGGGCGCTGCTGGCCTTGCTGGTGCTGGTGTTTGACCCGACGCTGCTGGCAAACGGCCGTTTAGCCCACACAGATGCCGGTATTGTTGCCCTCGGTACCGCTGCCCTCTACGCCGTTTGGCGCTGGACGGCCACCAAGCAATGGCCCTGGGTTATTGCCAGTGCCTGCCTGCTGGGGCTAACTCTGCTGGCAAAGGTATCGGGTGTTTTTTACGTGGTTGCTGCTGCCGTTAGCGTACTGGTAGTGCTAGTTCAAACCCCCAAAGCCCAGCGACTATCCCTTTTAATTCAAGGATTGGCTTTGTTAGGGGGGGCGGGGCTGCTGTTTTGGGGAGGCTATGCCTTCACCTGGGGGCACATTGCCAGCTTTCCCCTGCCGGTGCCAGCCCCGGCGTATTGGCAAAGCATCCTCTATTTGCGCCACTACAGCAGCGAAATCTTTGCTCTGGGTCAGCAATGGTACACCGCCCTTTGGTGGTACTATCCCGTCAGCTTTGCTATCAAAAATCCGCTGCTGCTGTTGGCTGGCCTCCTGCTAGGAGCTGGCCAACTCATCTATGCTGGTCTACAGACAACTGGCTTGGAAATTGCTCAAAAAGATCACGCCAAGGCGCAAAGCCGCCAAGATAAAACGTTTTCCTTTGCGCCTTTGCGCCTTGGCGTGAAATCTTCTGCCTTCGTATGTCGCTGGTCTCAAGCCACTATTCTGGGGGCATTCCCTGTTCTTTATACCGCTATGGCACTGCTGATTGGCATGAACATTGGCTACCGCCACATGCTGCCCATCCACCCCTATCTTTATTTGCTCATTGGGGGTGGTATGGCAATGTGGGCTGGCCGTGGGCAGCCGTGGCGGCGCGGGCTATTGCTGCTGGCTTGTCTGGTGTATGCGGCCGGCACATTACGCAGCTTCCCACGCGAACTTTCTTTTTTCAACAGCCTGGTGGGTGGGTCGGCCAACGGCTACCGCTACCTCAGCGATGCCAACGTGGATTGGGGGCAAACGCCGCCAGCCGACATTGCCGCCTATGTGGCAGAGAACCCAGGCATCCAGACTGCGCCGCCAGCCACCCCCTTTCGCCCCGCGCCGGGGCGCTATTTGCTGACGGCTTCGGCACTGCGTGGGGCGGGGCAGCATGACCCCCATGCCTATGGCTGGTTTCAGCAGCAGGAGCCAACGGCCGTTTTTCGTGATGCCCTGCTGGTTTACGATGTCGCTCCCTTTGACCCGCGCTGGCTGGCACAGTGCGAACAGCCCGTGCCGCCGCTGTCGGCCGAAACCATACGGGACCAAACCGGCGTGTCAGACTTGCGTATAGCCAGTTTTGACTGTTCACAATCATGGATTTACCCCACAGGTGGTAGTCAGGCGGGGATTTATGCCTTCAACTATGATCTGTTTTCCCCGCCCACGCTCCAGCTTCCTGAATTTCTTTATGGCACACCAACTGCTACAGACCCGTTTATGGCGCATCATTTGGCAGGGACGCGGCTTTCGTTTGTCAAAACGCGGGTAGATGATACCCAGGCGTTTGTTCTCTATGAAGCCACGCTGCCTCCCACACCCCCACCTTATCCGCAAAACGGCCGTTTTGCCCCCGTTACCCTGTCACCAGCCGCCGCCGAATCGCTGGGGCAATGGCAGGCATCTGCATCCTTTAACAGCACGCTGACGTTTTTGGGCACGGCATTCACGCCGGGGGAGTCGTTTTGGGAGGTGGAAAGCTGGTGGCGGGTGGAGCAGGGGCCGGTAGAACGGCCGTTTTCCCTCATGGCGCATCTTGTTGCTAACGATGGCACTGTGGTAGCCGTGGCCGATGGGCTAGGCATTTCGCCGCTGCTGTTGCGCCCCGGTGACACCATTGTTCAACGCCACTGCTTCCCCGCCCCCCCGGAAGGCCAAGCCTACTGGCTCAAAACCGGTGCCTATTGGTCAGACAGTATCGAGCAATGGCCGCTAGATAACGCACCTGATGCCAATGCGCTGTTTATTCCGTTGACTGAATAGACTTTGAAGATAGAAACGCTGCACAAAGCTTCACAGAGAAGACACAGAGGGGCACAGAGAGAAAAACAGCTTCTCGATTTCCTCTGTGAAACTCTGTGCCATCTCTGTGTAACTCTGTGTCACTTCTTACTTGTTAATGGAACCGCACCGGGATGCCCCGCGCCGCCAAATGCCGCTTCACGTCGCCAATGGACAACTGCTTGAAGTGAAACAGCGAGGCCGCTAGTGCCGCATCTGCCTTGCCATCCGTCAGTGCCTGGGCAAAATGGTCAAGCTTGCCCGCCCCGCCAGAGGCAATAACCGGAATGCCAACCGCTTCGGCAATGGCCCGCGTCAGCGTCAGATCGTACCCTTCCTGCGTTCCGTCACCGTCCATGCTGGTGAGCAAAATCTCGCCTGCGCCTAGCCGCTCCACCTCTTTCGCCCACTCCACTGCATCCAGCCCCGTTGCTTTGCGCCCCCCGCTAACAAACACTTCCCACTTTGGTGCTTTGAGGTCGCCCCCCGGCATCCGCCGTGCATCAATGGCGACCACAATCGCCTGGCTGCCAAACGCCTCTGCCCCCTCGCTAATCAGCGTCGGGTTTTGCACCGCCGCCGAGTTGATGCTGATTTTGTCGGCTCCGGCGCGTAAAATGCCACGCATGTCGCCCACGGTGCGAATGCCGCCGCCGACGGTGAAGGGGATAAAGACCTGCTCCGCGACCGCTTTTGCCATTTCCAGCACCGTGTCGCGGTTTTCATGGGTGGCGGTGATGTCGAGAAAAATGAGTTCATCGGCTCCCTCGGTATCATAAATCCGCGCCTGTTCCACCGGGTCACCCGCGTCAACCAAATCTACAAAGTTGACACCCTTGACCACACGGCCGTTTTTGACATCTAAACAGGGAATAATTCGCTTTGCTAACACAATTTCATCCTCAGATTAAATTCCTGATGACCTTATAGTGTAATCTCAATTTGGTTGCCCTCAGGATCAAGCACGACGCTTTCATAGTAGCCATCACCTGTGGTTCGCGGCTCGCCAATGATCGCGCAGCCGTTTTGACGCAAAATTTCAGTGAGTGCGTTGACTTGGGCTTTGCTGCCAACGGCTATTGCCAAATGGACATAGCCCCGATGTTCGCGTTGCACGGTGTTTGGATTGTCGCCAATGTCGGCGCGGTGCATGATTTCTAGCCGTGTGCCGCTGTCAAAGCTGATAAAGTAGGAAGTGAAGCCTGTGCCAGGGTTACTGTATTTTGGGTTAGCACGGCCGTTAAAATAGGTCTCATAAAACGTCCGCATCCTTTCCAAATCAGCTACCCAGATGGCAATGTGTTCGATGTGCATGTCGTAAGTATGCGATTGGACGACTGAGATATTAATCTCTTATTTGCTGATCCCCAGTCTCTCTATCGCTTTTATCAAATCAACCCGCCCATCGTACAGCGCACGGCCGATAATGACGCCGTTGACCCCCTGTTCTGCCAAAGCCAAGCAGTTGTCTACATCGGCGAGTGAGGCCACGCCGCCGGAGGCGATGACTTGCAGCCCGGTGGTCTGGGCAAGCTGGGCGGTGGCGGCGGCGTTGACCCCGGTCAGCACGCCGTCGCGGCTGATGTCGGTGTAGATGGCGGTGCGGATGCCGAGGGCGACCATTTGTTGGCCAAGGGTGGCGGGAGAAACGGCCGTTTCTTCCACCCACCCCCGCGTCTTCACCTTCCCATCCCGCGCATCAATGCCCACCGCTACCCGGTCGCCGCCAAACTGCGCCACCGCTTCGGCCACTAATTCTGGATGTTCAATTGCCACCGTACCCAAAATGACGCGGCTTACCCCTGCGGCCAACGCCCGTTCCACATCCGCCAGCGTGCGGATGCCGCCGCCAAACTGCACCTTGGCGCCTAGCTGCGTTAACGTGGGCAACGCCTGCCAGTTGGCCGTGCCCGCCTCATCAAACGCGCCATCCAGGTTGACAACGTGGAGCCAACGGCTACCGGCCGTTACCCACTGCTGCCCCATTGCCGCTGGGTCGTCGCCAAACACTGTTTGCTGCGCCGGGTCGCCATATTTTAGGCGAACGACTTTGCCATTTCGCAGGTCAATGGCGGGGTAAATGTCGAAAGTGGTCATGATGGTGGTACGTGGTGCGTGGTGCGTGGTGAAAAACGTACCACGCACCACGTACCACGCATTATTGTTGTTCTTTGGCCGTAATGTCTACCTCAATGACAAACTCATCAGCTACGGTGAGGGTGTTGGCAAAGTTGGGTGGCTCGATGCCATAGTCGGTCATGCGGGTGGGCAGGGTGGCTTTGCCAGTGAGGGTATCACCGTTGAGAACGGCCGTTACTGCAAAGGTCACAGGCTTGGTCACATCTCGCACCGTCAAATCGCCGTTTAGCTCAAAGCTGAGTTC
>JAGQGA010000037.1 GCA_020432595.1 Anaerolineales bacterium
CGCCCTCGTCAACGACCCCGTGCTGATCATGGCCGATGAACCAACCGGCAACCTCGATACCGCCACCAGCCACGAAATTATGGCACTGCTGCACCAGCTTCATGCGCGGGGGCGCACCATCGTCATGGTCACGCATGAACCCGACATTGCCGCCCAGGCGCAGCGGGTGATTGTGCTGCGTGACGGGCAAATTGAATCGGATGAACGGAGGTAAGCAAGATGGCAACAACCAGTCAACCACTCAATGTTGAAACACAGCCGCCAGAAACCACGGCCGAATTGACGCTTGACGCGGGTTTGGGCGTGATTGGCTTGGGTGAAATTGCCCGCATCGCCTGGGAAGGGGTGGTACGCAACAAAATTCGCTCGCTGCTGACCATGCTGGGGGTGATCATCGGCGTGGCGGCGGTCATCATCATGATTGCCATCAGTGCCGGAACCGAGGCCACTATTGCCGAACAAATTCAAGGGCTAGGGGCAAACTTGGTCTTTATTCAGGGGGCTTTTGGACGCGGCGGGCCGGGCGGCGAGGGTAGCAACACGCCACGGCTTGTCTATGATGATGTGGCGGTGGTGGAAAGCGTGCGCGGCGTGGTCGGTACATCGGTGGAGATGCCCACCTCGCAGACGGTCAAACGGGGTACCACAACGCTATCGGATGTGTCGGTGCTGGGGACAACGCCGGATTTTCCGTCGGTGCGTGAGATGGGGGTGGCAAACGGCCGTTATTTCAACGCAACCGAACTCGAACGCTCTGCCAAAGTCGCCGTCTTGGGGAAAACCCTGGCCGAAGAACTGTTTGGCAGCGAAGACCCCTTCGGGCAATCTATCATCATCGGCACCGTCAAACTCACCGTCATTGGCGTGGCCGCCGAAAAAGGGATCGTCGGTAACACCGACTTCGACTCCCAGCTTTACGTCCCCATCACCCTGGTCTTTGATCGCTTTGTCCCCTCCCAATTTGCCCGCTTCATCGGCAACAACGTCCGCGTCATCTACGCCCAAATTGACACCGAAGCCAACATGGACGAAGTGATTACGCAAATTGAACTGCGGCTTGCCAACACCAAAGGCATCACCCTCGACGAACTCCCCTTCACCATCCGCACCCAAAACGACATCATTGAAACGCAGGGGGCGACAACGGCCGCTTTTCGCAACCTGCTGGCCTGGGTAGCAGGGGTATCGCTCCTCGTCGGCGGCATCGGCATCATGAACATCATGCTCGTCAGCGTCACCGAGCGCACCCGCGAAATCGGCATCCGGCAATCGGTGGGGGCCACGCCCAACGACATTCGGCTGCAATTTTTAACCGAAGCCCTGCTGCTCAGTCTGGTCGGCGGGCTTATTGGCGTGGTGGCTGGCATTGGTGGCGCCATTCTGTTTGGTGCCACCAGCGACATGCGGACGGTCATTGTGCCGCAATCCATTTTGCTGGCCTTTGGCTCGGCGGCGGCGGTCGGCATTTTCTTTGGCTTTTTCCCCGCCAACACGGCGGCGCAGCTTGACCCGATTGAGGCGCTGCGGCATGAATAAAAAAGAGATTGGGAGATTGGAGATAAGAGATTGATGAAGGTTCACAATCTCCTATCTCCAATCTCCAACCTCCTTCATTACGGAGTAGGAATGAAAAAACTCACGATTTTTGTCACGTTCTTTTTGCTGCTGGCGGCGGTTGGCTGCGGCGGCGGTGGTGGCGCGGAACCGGCGGCGCAATCGCAGCCGGGTGCGGCATCGGCCGATGCGGCATCGGCCAATCGGCTGTCGGCCGATTTTGCCAGCGATGCGCTATCGGTGCAGGCGCAGTTGGCGCTGGGGACGGTGCAGCTAGAGGGCACGGATTTGGCTGTGGACGAAGCGCAGGCCAAGGAACTGCTACCGCTGTGGCGGGCGCTGCAAAGTTTGGGCAACAGCAGCTCCACGGCCGAGGCGGAATTAACGGCCGTTGTCAACCAGCTTCAAGACAGCATGACCGCCGAACAAATCCAGGCCATCGCCGCCATGGAACTCACCGACAGCAGCCTCAGCACCATGCGCGAAAACGGCGAACTGTCCTTTGGGCGCGGCGGGCAAGGAGCCAATGGTAACAATGGCAACGGGGGCGGCTTTGACGGCCCACCTCCCGGCGGTTTTGGTGGCCCACCTCCTGGCGGCTTTGATGGCGGTGGCCCACGCGGTGGCTTTGGCGGTGGCTTTGGCGGTGGCAACTTGAGCGAAGACGACATCGCCACGCGCCGGGCAGAATTTGCCGCCAACGGCGGTGCCGCCAATGGGGGCGGCAACTTTGCCGACCGCGCCATGCTGGGGCTGGTCATTCGGCTGCTGGAAGACAAAACGGGCGAGGTGTCGGCCAACAACCCCCGCGCCCTGTTTGACCTGGTTGCCAAGACCGTCACCGAGGAAACGGGGCTGACGCTGGAAGAGATTCAGGCGCAAACGGCCGATGGCGCGACGCTGGCTGAAGTCATTGAGGCCAATGGCGGCGACGTAACCGCCGTGCGCGACAAGCTGGTGCAAGCCTTTAGCGACCTGCCCGACGCGGCCAACATGGATGCCGAAGCGATGGCGGATCGCTGGCTGGGGCTGGCAGATAACCTACCACAGCCGTAAAATCACCGGTTCTTTCGGATCTCGTGGGGCTGACAAATTTGGTGCGTGGTGCGTGGTGCGTCAAAAGCTCAATTGGCTACGCACCACGTACCACGCACCACGTGAAAAGTAAGTCAACCCCCTGAATTCCCAAAGAGCCAAATCACCTGAAAACACGAAGAAATGGGGCGCTGATTTGCCTGATATGCCTGATTGATCTTTTGTAACTATTCAGGTCTGCTGCGAACACAAGTTGCCTAAACAGGTAACATGTCATTTCGACGAGTCTTCGAGGAGAAATCCCGCTTATTTGGCTACGTCAATGAGATTTCTCGGAGGACACTTCGGCGACCTCAGTGCAGGCTCTCGAAATGACACCTGTGTTGGGAAGTATGCTATAATTTGCTCATTTGTTCTGTAATTGGAGCGAGTTATGACGGCATTTTCGCAGCTTGGCTTTTCGTTTGCCCAAGGAACCCACCAAAACCATTTTCTGTTTTCGGATCATTATTTGAATAACCTGCTGCCAAAGCAGGTGGTTTGGGAGGCGGGGCGGGAGGAAACGGCCGTTTTTTCCCAATGGCTGCGCGATCTCTACCAACAAGAGCGCGACAACCTGCCCGGTTACAACGAAGCCCAGCTT
The DNA here is from genome assembly GCA_020432595.1 of Anaerolineales bacterium. Next base: position 3,233 of record JAGQGA010000037.1, read on the forward strand.
GAAGACCACTGGATTCGCCCCATTTTGGATAAGTTGGGGTGGGAAGGAACGGCCGAAACCCAGGCCGTCATCCCCGCACTGACCGAGGCCAACATTCGCAAACCCGATTACGTCTTTTTTCCCACGGTGGCAGCGCGGCAGGCGGCGGCGGGGCGGCAAAACAGCCCCGCCTATGCCCAGGAGGCGGTGGCGGTGGGGGAGGCAAAGCGGTGGACGGCGGCGTTGGACAAGAAGGTGCGCGGCGGTGCGCCCAATTTTGACAACAACAACCCCAGCTACCAGATTGATTATTACCTGCGGGCGACGAACGTGACGTGGGGGGTGCTGACCAACGGCCGTTTATGGCGGCTTGTTCACAAAGACAGTAGCTACAAGCTCGATGTCTACTTTGAGATTGATTTGGAAACGGCCGTTCAGGGCAACAGCCTCGCTGCCCTGCGCTACTTCACCCTCTTTTTTGGCCGCAGCAGCTTTTTGGCCGATGAAAACGGCCGTATTTTTCTCAACGAAGCCCTCAGCGAAAGCGTGCGCTATGCCCGCGAACTGGAAGCCGATTTGCGCGACAACGCCTACAAAGCGTTGGAGCAGATCATCACCGGCTTTTTTGCCCTGCCCGCCAACCAGCTAGACCCCGCCAACCCCGACCATTTGCAGCAGGTCTACACCAACAGCCTCTACTTGCTCTACCGCCTTCTCTTTTTGCTCTATGGCGAAAGCCGCGGGCTGCTGCCGCTGGGCAATGAGCAGTATTATAACCACAGCCTGACGGCCCTGGTCAAAGACACCGACCCCGCCCTGGGAAAGCAAACCCAGTGGAATCCGTATACCCGCCAGGTGTGGATTCGGTTGAGCGACCTTTTTCACCTAATCAACGGCACCAACCCCGACATGAACCGGTTGATGGGGGTGCCGCGCTACAACGGCGGGCTGTTTAGCCCGGTGCTGCACCCCTTTTTGGAAGAGAAGGCCATCGGCGACAGCTATTTGGTGCAGGCGGTAGATTATTTGGCGCGGCGCGACAGCCACAAGCAGGGGGATTTTGCCATCAAGGAGCCGGTGGATTACCGCACGCTGGGGGTGCGGCAGCTTGGTTCGGTTTATGAGGGGCTGCTGGAATATGCGCCGCGTGCCGCCACCGAGCCGATGGTGACGGTGCGGCGCAAGGGGCAGGAGGTGTGGCTGCCGGCCGTTGACCGGGGCAAAGCGAAGGCGTTGGAGCAGCGGCAGGTGGGGGAACTGTATTTGGCAACCGACAAGGGGGAGCGCAAGGCGACGGGCAGCTATTACACCCCCGACTACATTGTGAAATATATTGTGGAACAGACGCTGAACCCGCTGATTGAGCAGGCGCGGCAGCGGGTGAAAGAAGGCGCATCGGGCAAAGCAGCGGCGCAGGCCAACGCGCAGCGGTTTATTGACGAGATTTTGGCGCTGAATGTGCTGGATCCGGCGATGGGGAGCGGTCATTTTTTGGTGGAGGCGACCGACCATTTGGCGCGGGCGTTGGCGACGGATGAATGGGTGCAGGGGGCAAGCGGCAGCGACGATGCCGAGGCGGATTTGGTCTATTGGCGGCGGCGGGTGGTGGAGGCGTGTATTTATGGGGTGGACAAGAACCCGATGGCAGTGGAGCTGGCGAAGCTGAGTTTGTGGCTGGTGACGGTGGCGAAGGATAAGCCGTTGAGCTTTTTGGACCACCATTTGCGCCACGGGGATTCGCTGGTGGGGGCGCGGCTGGCCGATTTGGTGGCGCTGCCCAGCGGCAAAAAGAGCGCGGTGAGTGAGCAGCAGTTGCCGCTGCTAAATGAGACGACGCTGACGCAGGATTTGTTTCGGGCGGTGGGGGGGATGAGCCGGATTGAGGGGATGCTGAGTGAGTCGCTGGCGGATGTGTATGCCAAAGAGGAGATTTTGGCGGAGTTGCGGCAGCAGTTGGCGGGGTGGCGGACGCTGGCGGACGTGTGGACGAGCAGCTTTTTTGGCAATGCCATGTCGCCGGAGGAGTACCGCGAGGTGGCACGCCACCTGCAAGGGGAGGCGACGGGACTAAGCGCAGCGCAGTTGGCACCGTTTTTGCAACACGCGGCGGTGGCGGACAACGATTATTTTCACTGGGAGCTGGCGTTTCCAGAGGTGTTTTTTGATATTTACGGCCGTTCGCTGGCCGACCGCGCCGGTTTTGATGTCGTCATCGGCAACCCGCCGTATGTGAGGATGGAGTCCTTTAAAGAGGTTAAAAACTATCTTCGCTCTCTTTATGAGGTACACGATACACGAACTGATATATATGCATATTTTATTGAAAAATCGATTAGCTTGTTAGGTAACGAGAATACTTGCGGATTTATTACTTCTAACAAGTGGCTTCGAGCAAACTATGGAGCCAAGGTTAGAAGCTTACTACTTTGTTACACTAATCTTCGACGATTAATAGATTTTGGCGATTTACCTGTGTTTGATGCTGCTACTTACCCACTTATCGTACTGTTTGGTAAAGGCCAGATACAAGATGAAAATGTGTTTCCTGCATCTACCCTCAAGAGTCTTGACTTTGAAGATTTAGGTGTTGAAGTAGCAACGCATGAAATATCAATTTTACAAAAAAATTTAAGCGAGCGAGAGTGGCCCTTAGAATCCAATCAGGCTCTAAGAATTATTGCAAAGATTAATGATTGTAGTATCAAGTTAAAGGACTACATTGGTAGTTCTTCTTTAATGGGGGTTAAAACGGGATTAAATGAGGCTTTTGTTGTTGACGAGGCGATTAAAAACGCATTATTAGCCCAATCACCTCTGTCCTCAACGCTTTTATATCCTGTTGCAGGAGGTAGCGAGGTGAGGCGCTATGGATTAAATTGGCAAAGACAATATCTAATTTATACGCCCCATGATTTCAATATGGCCGAACATGCTGTAGTGAAAGATTACTTATCTAACTGGCGGGAGCGGTTATCTAATCGAGCTACTGAGCAACATTGGTATGAGTTACAACAGCCCCAAAATGAATATTTAACTCGTTATCTACGGCCTAAAATTGTCATGCCTGACCTAGCTTATGAAGCGCGGTTTTGTCTGGATGAGGCAGGTTTGCTCATTACGAATACTGCTTATTGTTTGCCTTCCGATGATTATTATCTGCTGTCAATTTTAAATTCTAAGCTTGTGACCTTCTTTTTGAGAAACACAAGCACTACTTTTCGTGGTGGTTACATTCGACTTTTTGGGCAGTATGTAGACAGAATCCCTATTAAACCAATACAAGTTTCAGCGTTTCAGGCAAAAGTAACTCAACATCTTTTGTCTATTCAAAACCTATATGAATCTAAGGATGCTGCTTTTGTAGCTTCCCAAGTGAATTCATTTGTAGGAACTGAAATTGAAGAAGTCTGTTCTCACGTTTTAGCGTGGTTGGCAAAAAAAATGTCTGCGATGACGGCAAGAAGCCGAGTAATCGAGCAACGTTTTTGGCTGGATTTGGAAGGGGTGGCGGGGGATGAGTTGGCGAAGCTGCAAAAGGGGAAGTGGGAGGAGAGTTTGCACAAGGAGGTGGCGGCGGCACGGCCGTTTGTGCGGCCAGACAGCCGCAGCACCCGCACGCTGGAGGAGTCGCTGGGGTGGAACGAGGCGGCCTTTCGCGGCTTTGTGCGGCTGCTGCTGGGCAAGGTGAAGGGGCTGGCCGACATGGTAGAAGTGTACAACAGCTACCACGCCGACTACGCCGCCCTGGTGCAGCGCATTACCGCCACCGATGCCCTCATTGACCAAATTGTCTACAAGCTCTATGGCCTGACGGACGAAGAGATTGCCATTGTGGAAGGGGCGGAGTAAGCTGGTGCTATGAACATTTCTGAAATGAACTGGATGCAGATCGAGGCGTACTTACAGCAGGATGATCAGGCGGTGGTGCCGCTGGGCAGCACCGAGCAGCACGCCTATTTGAGCCTGAGCGTGGACACTGTTTTGGCCGGCCGTGTAGCCGAAGAAGCAGCCGCGCCGCTGGGTGTCCCCGTGTTCCCCACCGTCCCCTATGGCCTCACCCCGTACTTTATGGCCTACCCCGGCACGGTGTCACTGCGGGCCACGACCTATTTTGCCCTGGTCAGCGACATTTTGGACAGCCTGGCACAGCACGGCTTCCGGCGGATTGTGCTGGTGAATGGGCATGGGGGAAACAGTCCGGTACAAACGGCCGTTTCCGAATGGCTTGCCCTCCACCCCCACGTCACCGTCAAATTCCACAACTGGTGGAACGCGCCGCAGGTATGGGCGCAGGTGCAGGCCACTGACCCCGTCGCCTCCCACGCCTCCTGGATGGAAAACTTCCCCTGGACGCGGCTGGCCGATGTTGCCATGCCCACCACGTCCAAGCCAGTGGCCGACAGCAACTACCTGCGCCAACTTAACCCGCAGCAGGTGCGCGACTACCTGGGCGACGGCAACTTTGCCGGGCTGTACCAGCAGCCAGATGAGGAGATGTTGGCGATTTGGCAAACGGCCGTTCTTGAAACCCGCGCTGTCATTGCCGAAGGGTGGTAGCATCGTCGTTTATTTTTACGTGGTTAGGGTTGAGGAAGGATGGGAGAAACGGCCGTTAACCCTACACTTGTTGGTGAGCTTCCATATAAGCCCTCAAGAGCGCATTGATCGTGGTTTGATACCCACGCCCTTGCCCACGAAACCAGGTCAACACATCGCTATCAATACGAATGGTTAGCTGTTGCTTATTTGGCTTTGGCTCAAGCCCCGTTGTGATAACAGCCTTAGCAAACATCTCAGGTGTGATCTCAGGTGCCTCAGACAAGTCAATATCCTCATCGGTCATAGCATCCAAACGATCCCAGTCAGTTAGAGAGGAATTGGAAATAGATGGTTTGTTCATATTTTGTGGCTTTTCGTGCTGAAATGATCCGGGTGCGGTCTTGGCGTTCGGTGTGGACAACAGTGATCACACGTCCCTTCAACACGCCTAACGTCATAAAACGAACCTCACCATAGTCAAAGCGGTCATCTTCCACAGTGACAATATCACCCGCAAAAATCATGATAGCGTCTTCAAAGTCAATACCGTGGCGATGAACATTGGTAAGGCGTTTTTGCTCGTCCCATTCAAATGCTTCTTGCATACGCTATTGTAACGACAAATTGTAGTTTTTTCAACTGCGCGAAGTTATTGAAATGCACCTTGTAGACCTGATTTTAGATCAAATTTATCAGTCAGATCAGGTAAATCTGCGTCCCATTCCTCATTCTTTTGCCAAACCACCCTGCACCTTACTATAATCCCGTCGCAGGAGAGCATCATATCTTCAACGTCAACAGATCATCCTTGACCATATCATCACCGCTGTTTGGGTAGCAAACAGCCAAACGGGAATCTATATTGGCCGAGCTTCATCTGAACGTTCTGGGAAATCCACAGCTTTTTCTCAATAGTGAGCTGCTTGGCGGCGAACAACTGCCGCTAAAGGGGCAGGCGCTGCTCATCTACCTGGCCGTAACGGGGCAAGCCCACAACCGTTCCGCCCTGGCCGGGCTGCTGTGGGGGGATTTGCCGGAAGAGACGGCCCGCGCCAATTTGCGGCTGACGTTAAGCCGCTTGCGGAAGCTGCTGCCCGAAGAACTGTTTGATGTGACCCGCCAAACAATGGGGCTGCACCCCGGCGCGTTCACGCTTGATCTGGCGGAATTTGCGGCAAAAGCGGGGAACACGGTGCAGCCACCACCAACGGCCGTTCTTCAACAAGCCGCCACCCTCTATCGCGGCTCCTTTTTGCAGGGGTTTGCCGTCCCCGACGCGCTGGAATTTGAAGATTGGCAGTTGGTGCAGCAGGCGCAGTGGCAGCAAACGGCCGTTTCCACCCTGTACCGCCTCATCCTCCAGGCCCGACAAGAAAACCAGCTTACCACCGCCATCGCCGCCGCCCGCCAACTGCTCACCATCGAACCGTGGCACGAAGAAGCCCACCGCCAGCTCATTTGGCTGCTGGCGCAAAGCGGCCAGCGCAGCAGCGCTCTGGCCCAATATGAAAGCTGCCGCCGCCTGCTGGCCGACGAACTGGGTGTGGAACCCGAACCCGCCACCACCCAGCTTGCCGAGCAAATTCGCGCTGGCGAATGGGTCAGCGACAAATCCGCCCCGCCGCTGCCCCCGCCGTCCCCCAGCCCCGGCCACAACCTACCGCCCCAGTTCACCCCCTTCATCGGCCGCAAGCCAGAACTCGCCCAGCTTTTAGCCCTGTTACAACGAGAAGATGTAGCCTGGGTGACATTGGTAGGAGAAGGGGGCGTGGGCAAAACGCGGCTGGCTTTGGCCGCCGCCGAGCGTCTGCTCACCCGCTTTGCCGATGGCGTTTGGTTTGTTTCGCTGGCAGAACAGGAAACGGCCGTTTCCCCCGAAAGCATAGCCGACGACATTGCCACCGCCATTGCCACCGCCATCGCCACCGCCATCGGCCTCAATTTAGGGGCAGGCCAGCCACCCCGCCAGCAAATCTTCACCTACTTACAAAACAAAAACTGCCTACTCCTCCTCGACAACTTCGAGATCGCCCTGCCCGGAGCCAGCTTTGTCCGCGATTTGGTCGCCGCTGCACCGCAGCTGACCATATTAGTCACCTCACGCGAGCCACTGCATTATCAGGCCGAATTCTTGCTGCGCCTCGATAGCATGGCTATCAGCGATAGCTATGCTATCGGCGACACCAACGCAACTACGCTCGACAGCGTGCAGCTTTTTGCCGAACGTGCTGAACGTGCCACCGGCCAAAGCTGGCTCACCCCAGCGCGTCTGCCGCAGGTGGTGGCAATTTGCCGCTTTGTCAATGGGCTGCCGCTGGCACTGGAATTGGCCGCCAGCTGGACGCGCTGGCTGGAGCCAGAAGACATTTTGCAGGCGTTGCAGGAAAACGCCCTGACGCTAGAGGCCACCGCCCAAGACATTGCCCCGCGCCACCGCAGCCTCAACGCCGTTTTTGCCTATTCGTGGCAGCGACTTTCGCCCGACGAACAGCGGCTGCTGGCGCGGCTGTCGGTTTTCCGCCACACCTTCCAAATTGATGCCGCCCGCACGGTGGCACAGGCGCGGCGGCCACTGCTCTTTGCCTTGGTGGACAAATCACTGCTGCAGCGGCAGTCGGGTGGTTATGTGGGGCTGCACGCCTTGCTGCGCCAATTTGCAGCCAGCAAATTGGCCGAATTGGGTGAGGACGAGGTGGCCTTGGCCGACCGCCACGCCGATTATTTTTTGCGCTGGGCGGGGGAGCAGGAGGGGGCGTTAAACGGCCGTTCTCCCCACACCACCCTTCCCCCCATGCAGCACAACGCCGTCAACCTGACCCAGGCGTTGCAGTGGGCCATTGAACGGCCGTTGCCAGCCGCATTGGCCGCTGGGTTGGGGGGCATGACGGCGTTTTGGCAAATTAGCGGACGATTTGGCGAAGGGGATCAGCTTTTAGCCACGGCGATTGAGCAGATAACGGCCGTTTCCCACCAAACCCGCCTGCTGGCCGATTTGCACCTGCGGCGGGGGGAGCTGCTGTATGAAATGACGCAGCTGCCGGAAATGGAGCAGGCGATTACGCGGGGGCTGGAGCTGGCGGCAGAGGTGGGGGATGAGAAGCTGCTGGCAAACGGCCGTTTGCGCCTGGGTCAAATCCACTGGCGGCGCGGACAGTACGAAGCCGCCGCCGGAGCGTTTGACATCGCCAAACAGTTGGCGCAGCGCACCGGCCAAACGGCGTTGGAAGCCAACATCTGGCGCAACCAGGCGGCGGTGGTGTGGCGGCTGGGCGATTTGCCCAAGGCTGAAAGCTACAGCCAGCAGGCGTTACGGCTGCACCAACAGGCGGGCGACATCCGCAGCGAAAACCGCACGCGCCACTTTTTGGGCATTTTAGCCATCGAGCAGCACAACTATCCCCTGGTGCAGAACTATACCGAACCCGTTTTGCAGTCGGCGCGGGCGATGGGCGACCGGCCGGTGGTGATGGGGGCGTGTTCGCTGCTGGGGCATAGTGCCGCCCATATGCGCCAGTTTGAAAAGGCGTTGGCTTATTTTCAGGAGGATTTGACGCTGGCACAAGAGATGGGGGCGCAGTGGCAAATAGGCAGCAACCAGACCAACACCGGGGATTTGTGGCTGCGGCTGGGTGATTTTGCCGCCGCGCAGGGGTGTTATGAGCAAGCTCTGCAAATTTTTCGCCAGCTAGGAACGGTTTTAGGAGCCAGCCATGTGCTGGGGTTTATGGGGCTTTTGGCGGCGGTGCGGGAGGATTTTGTTAACGGCCGTTCCCTCTGCCACGAAGCCCTCACCCTCGCCAAAGAAGCCAACGCCCGCCGCGAACAGGCGTTTGCCCAAACATTTCTGGGGCATAATTTGGCGGGGTTGGGGCAGTGGCGTGAGGCGCGAACGGCGTACCAAACGGCGCAGGCGGGTTGGGAAGCGTTGGGGGAACGGGAGCGAATGCTGGAAGCGCAAGCTGGAGCAGCGCGGGCGCGGTTGGCACTGGGCAATGTGGAAGGGGCATGGCAACTGATCGATCCCATCGTCGCGGCACTAGCCAATATGCCATTGGCGGGGCTGGACGACCCGGCGCGGCTGTTTGTGACGTGTCATGAGGTGCTGCGGGCAGCGAAGGATGACCGGGCGAGGGCGGTGTGGGAAAACGGCCGTTTTGCCCTGCAAACCATCGCCAACACCATCACCCGCCCCGACCTGCGCCACCAGTTCGGCCACGCGAACCCGTTTCACCGACTACTGTTAAAACTAGATTTTCGTTAGTGACACTAACTAATCTCCAAACAGCTATCAGTATTTGTGAACGCTTATGACAAATGGAGGCTTGGACAAATGAGTTGGCAAGATTTAGTGAATGGCAATGGGGAGTTGGCGGCATCGGGGGCGGCGCGGATCAACGGCCGTATTTCCTATTTGGCAACGGTGGACAAAAACGGCCGTTCGCGGGTGCATCCCGTCACGCCGATTGTGGGGGAGGGTCGGCTGCTGCTGTTTATGGAGCCAACGTCGCCGAAGGGGTTTGATATTCGCAGAAACGGCCGTTATGCCCTCCACTGCGGCGTGGAAAACAACGAAGGGGGCGAAGGTGAATTTTTTGTCCGTGGGCAAGGGCGGTTGCTCACTGACCCTGAATCACGGGCACAGGCAGTGCAGCTTGCCAGCTACAAACCCCACGACCGTTACATCTTGTTTGAACTGGGCGTAGATGAAGCCACTTTTACCCAATACGGCGACCACGGTCCGCAGCGGCAGCGATGGCAAGCACCCGGCGTGCGCTCGCTGCTGGGGCATTTGCTGCCGCCGCTGCCTGCCTCCGAGGCGGCCCAAGCCAATTTGGCACAAGCCCAAACCAACTTTGCCACCGACCCAACCCTGGACAACACCATTTGGCTGGGGCGGCGGCTGGCCTATGTGGGGCAATTGGCCGAGGCGATTCAGGTTTATAGCGACGGCCTCAAGCGGTTTCCGCAGTCACACCAACTTTATCGCCACCGAGGACACCGCTACATTTCTACGCGCCAATTTGCCCTGGCGGTGGCCGATTTTGAACGGGCGGCGGTGTTGGCAACGGGGCAGCCAGTAGAAGTGGAGCCAGACGGCATCCCCAACCGGCTTAATCAGCCAACTTCCAACGGCCATTTCAACATTTGGTACCATTTGGGGTTGGCCTATTACCTCACGGGTCAACTTGAAAGGGCAGCAGCGGCGTACAAAGTGTGCATGACCTACTCCGACAACCCCGACTCGGTTTGTGCCACCAGCGACTGGCTTTATATGACGCTGCGCGAACTGGGGCGGCACGATGAGGCGGCGGTGCTGCTGGAACCAATTCATGAGGGGATGGAACTGGTGGAAAGCCAGTCATACCATCGCCGCCTGCTGATGTACAAAGGGGTGCTGTCGCCCAGTGACCTGCTGGACAGTGAGGGAGCGGACGACATTGATGTGGCGACGCAGGGATATGGTGTGGGCAACTATTACCGCTACACGGGTGAGCCGGACAAAGCCAACGCTATCTTCAGGCGAGTGCTGCAAACGTCTAACTGGTCGGCCTTTGGCTATATTGCAGCCGAAGTGGCGTTGCGTTAGGGCAGGAAAAGCAAAAGCGCCATGCAAGGGGTGCATGGCGCAAAGAAGAGGAGGAGAAGAAAGAGGAGAAAATTGTTTCGCTTACATGGGGAATTATAGGTGAGATTAACGGCCGTTACCGCCCACCCTGTTACACCTCCCCTGTAAACTAGCTATCACAACCATTAAAACAGCGTAAATGCTGGCTGCTAAAAGCAAGACGTGGGGCGTGGGGAGTAGAGAGTACACGATACGCCCTCTCTACTCCCTCCCCACACCCAATCACCCCTCCACCCGGTTCTCCAGCACCACTTCGCCAACTGTCACCCGCATCACATCCCCCACCTGTAAGGTAAAGGATTCATCCGGCACCAGTCCTGTGCCGGTCATGAGAAAGACGCCTTGGGGAAAATCCAGTTCGCGCCCCAGCCAGTCGGCCAGTTCGGCTGGCGTGCGCTTCATCTGGTCGCTGTTGGTTTGCCCGGCAAAGACGGCAGCATTGCTTCGTTCAATCTCAAGCTGGATGGGCATTTGCGTCAGCGGCAGCGTTTCGCCCAGCAGCAGCCCTGCCCCTAGCCCGCACGACCCGCGATAGGTTTTGGCCTGGGGCAAATAAAGCGGGTTTTCCCCTTCAATGGAGCGTGACGACATATCGTTCCCGGCACAGTAGCCAACAATCTGGCCTAGGGCGTTGACGACCAGCGTCATCTCAGGTTCAGGGACATTCCATCTGCTATCGCGGCGAATGCGGAGCGGCTGCCCGCTGCCCACCACGCGCCACCCCAACGCCTTGAAAAACAGCTCCGGCCGTTTGGCATCATAAACGCGCTCGTAAACATCAGCCACGCTGGACTCGGCCTGCCGCGCCTGGCGGCTGCGAAGGTAGGTGACACCGCTCGCCCATACTTCCTGGGTAGGTTCAATGGGAGGCAACAGAGGATCAACGGCCGTTTCTCCCCCTCCACCTTTCATTGCCGCCAATAGAGCAAAAACGGCCGTTTTCTCCATCCCCAGCAAAAACTCCAGCTTAAACCCTTTCGGCAAATACACTCCATCCAGCGCCCACCGTGACCCAGCATTGGTCCCATGTCGTGTTAAGTACATTTTTTCTCCTAAGAAGAGACCGAGAGATTAGGAAACTGGGAGTTTGGCGGGTTGCAATCTCTCAATTCCCTAATCTTCCAATCTCATCCCCAAAACAAGTACCACAAACGGCCGTTTTTGCCACCCTTCCTACACTCATGATATTTAGCAGTCACTTGACCTGCCATTTGTCACTATCGCTAACGGCCGTTTCCCCCCACAATGGAACTGGATAATTGTGTCTATTAGCCATGAAAATGGAGGCATACCATGACACTCAAACTCACCCACACAGATGATCGGCAGCTTGGTGGTTACGCATTCTTCCACCAAGACGGTTTATTAGATTTTTCCTTTGGGCTGTGGGTACTGCTAGTAGGTATTAGCCTACTGGTTGGGGCACCGGAAGTGGGTGCCATTCTAGCACTGCTGCTAATTCCGTTTTGGGAAGCAGCCAAGCGCACCATTACCGTTAATCGCATTTCCGAACCAGCCATAACGCCAGCCCAAAGGCTGGGCGCAGCGCGGACACGCCGCTTCCTGGCAAGCGTGGTTGTGGGGTTACTACTGTTGGGCGTGTTGCTCTATGCAGCAACCACGTACAATGTGCTACCAGCATGGGTACCCTATCTGTTTAGCAACTACTTTGTGGCACTACTGGGTGTAGGCTTAACGGCCGTTCTCCTCGCCATAGCCGCCTTCAATCAGCTCTACACCTTCTATAACCACGCCCTGCTTACCTTCGCCGCTTTCCTCTTCGGCCAGGCATTCAGCATTCCCATCCCCTACATCCTCATCCTGCTCGGCAGCGTCGTCTGGTTTGGCGGTTTCCTAATGCTATACCAGTTTATGCAGCACCACCACGTCCACCCGCACCTTTCCTAAGTTCTTAAAATCTAAGCCACAACGTTTGTCGGGAGCGCACAAATGATTTGCGCTCCTGACAATCAATAGAGATTATCGGAAATAAGAATTTCTCTCGCAAAGTCGCAAAGTCGCCAAGCATTTTTTCCTTTGCGTCTTTGCGTGACATAAAGTTAATTCCGATAATGTCTAATTCGTATGAACCAAATATTGGGGTCAGAGTTTACCTCTACTCTCATTTGGGAGGTTTATCATGTCAAACGACAAATGGCAACCTTTTGAAAAGCCATATCTACAATATCATCAAGATGGGCTACTCGATATGATGCTGGGGTTGATGGCAATCCTCGTGGGTATTGCTATGCAGCAAGACATCGTGGCCTTGATGGGTGGGTCACTTTTGGTGGCCTATGGGCTGAACCTGATGGCTAAGGAATGGATCACCGCTCCACGGTTGCGGCCAGAGGAATTAACGGCCGTTTCCACTCCCCAGATCCAACGTCGTAAAACCATGGTCTTCACCGTCACCCTCATCCTCGGTCTCGTCCTCTTCTTGCTCACCACCTTCCTGCTGCTCAATGATGCCCCTGTCTGGCTCCTCAGCACCCTCCCCGTCCTCATTCTCTTCACCATCATCGGGGTTCTCGTTTTTATGGGCTATGTCACCGGCAACCAGCGGCTCATCGCCTGCGCCCTGCTCATCATTTTTGCCTTCGTCAGCTATCTGGTTGTGCCGCTACCAATCTATGTTTACCCCATTGTCCTGGGCACCATCATCTTAGCCGTAGGCATCTTCCTGCTGCGCCAATTCTTGATGAGCCATCCTCGTCTCGCAGCACCATAGGCTGATTTCGCCCAGCTATTTACCAAATCGCAGTATGTTGTGCATGGTGGGTGCAGCACCCGCCACGCACGTTTTGGAGGTGTCATGAATACGCAACAAACAAAACAAAGTCTTGCTTGGGGAGGTTTACTCATTTTCTTTGGGCTAGTCAGCCTACTTGAACTATATTTCGATCTTTCTCCGTGGGTGTGGGTCGCCTTTCTGGCTATGGCTGGCCTGGGAACGTTTGCAATCTACCTCACGGATCGCACCAACTTGCCCATGCTTATTCCCACTTATGTCCTGTGGGTGCTGGCAGGGTTGATCAGCTTGCTGTTGTTCAACTGGCTGCCGGATGAGCTGGTGCCGCTGTTTGTGTTAACGGCCGTTGCCGTCCCCTTCCTCGCCGTCTACCTCATCAACCGCACCCAATGGTGGGCCCTCATCCCCAGCTATATCCTGCTCGGTATCGGCCTCATGGTCACCCTGCTCACCTACGGCTGGCTGGGCGACCTGTGGGTACCCACCTTCGTCATGTTCGTCATCGCCATTCCCTTCTACGTCGTCTATCTGCGCAACCCCGTCGAAAAATGGCCCCTTATTCCGGCCGGCATCCTCACTATCATCGGCCTCGCCTTCTTGCTCGCAACGGGTGCTGCCCAATATATTGTCGCCATCGCCCTCATCCTCCTCGGCAGTTGGCTGGTGTGGAAAGAATATGCGTATCGGCTTTAGACAAATGTCACCTTCTTCACATGACAAAGATCAGGTGACATTTTTGCCCACATCCATTAATATGATGATGTCTGAAGGAAACAAATTGATAGCAAATTTGCCCAAGCAAAGGTGAATCAAGATGTGACCAACGGATGAGGAAGCTCCAAAAAATTGGGCGGCTTCTTTTACCAAAGCAAATGCTTCATAGCATAGCGTAGGGCAACTACAGGAAGGTAAGCCATTATCTTCAGGGGGTCTATCGCTAATGAAGTCAATGCGCTTTTGAGGCACTTGCTTCAAAGTAAGATGTTAAGGCTTTGCCCCGGTTGGCAAAGTGAACATTAAAACTTTGGGGTTCGCTTCAAAAAGTCACAGCAGGGTTTTTTATTCTTTGGCTTTCAGTCGTGAAAACAAAGGGTGAATAAGCCTAAGGTGATAGGTAAAAGAGCAAGAAGGTTGTTTGGAGCTCCTCTTTTTTTATCAAGGTATGCTTTAATTGAGCTACCGGTGCTATAAGAGATGTTTCCACAATAAAAGTACGCCCATGGGCGTACTTTTTGCTTTTCCCTGCATTTCGTGTCATACGCCCATTCATTTGCCCAATGCGGTGTGCGCCCCATCCACTGCTACCCC
>JAGQGA010000380.1 GCA_020432595.1 Anaerolineales bacterium
CCGAACTCAGCCGCGCCCTGGTCAAAGCCGTGCAAGCGGCCGGTAGCATCGTCCATGAAGGGGGCAACTTCATCACCATCGAAGGCCCCCGCTTTAGCACCAAGGGAGAATCCCACACCTATCGCCGCTGGGGGATGGATTTGATTGGCATGACAAGCTGTCCCGAAGCGTTCCTGGCCGCCGAAGCAGAAATGGCCTACGCCGCCATGGCCCACATCACCGACTATGACGTGTGGCATGAAAGCGAGCAGCCGGTAACGGTGGAAATGGTCATCCGCATTTTACTGGCAAATACGGCACTGGCACAGCAGGCTATCGTCCAATTGGTGGCCGACATGGACAACTGGGCCGGCGATTTTCCCGTTCACCACACCCTGCGCGATGCCCTCATCACCAACCGCGAACTGATTCCAGCGCAGTTGAGGCAAGATTTGGCTCCGCTGGTAGAAAAATATTTGGAAATATGATGAAAGATATGCAACTGCGTTTCTCGTCTTTGATTGTAATTCTTGGCATTATTCTGTTAGGCACAACGACCTTAGCCAGTTCAACACTTTGGGCAAAAGAGGTAAATGCCGCTACAAAAATTTACCTGCCATATATTGCCAAGCCGTCAACGATTAAAAGCCAAATTACCAAAAAGGTGCTTGAACTTCCAATACAGTTGGAGGATTCTGCCGGAAGCTGGTGTACCTGGGGAGGATGTACCATTGGACCGCGTTTGTATCATGCACCACTACCAAATAACAACACATTAGTTGGCTGGACTGACAAAAATGGCAATGGGCACATTAGCCTTGTGACTTCTGACAGTGTCACCCACTGGAACTTCGCTGGCACGTCTATTCGTGGACTAGTCGGGCATGAAGACAATTCCTTTGCCGTTTTACTTTGGAATCCAACCCAAAAAGTCATCAAACTGTCTAGGCGGAGTGCCACAAATGTGGAAATCTGGTCAACAAATCTTAATAGTTCCATAGCAGTCGCTGATTTCTGGTTAGGAGACGGCCGTTTAACCTATGGCAACAACCTTTACGCGGCCTATTTTACTGTTAAGGGAACAGCGGGGGGTTTCACAGGTCATCATGGCGATCAGATGAGCTATGTGGATAGCAGTGGCAACAAACTGCCAGGGAATTTTCCCAATGGCTGGGACTGGGGTTGTTCGCACTCAATGGCACAATCAATAGCCTATCATCCTGGTCTAGGAAAATTTGCGGCCATCTGCTCTAGCGACTGTTACCCAGCCGCTAGTATTCATTGGGTCAATGCTTCCCATCAAATTTATCAAGGAGCAGGAAATTGTGGTGGTAATGTTTCTACGCAGTTGGGGCAAATGGCTTTAGGTAATGACAGTTGGAAATTGGTTTTTAACGCTATAGCACAGCCTTGTTGTGAAGGTAAAGGGATTGCTTTAGCAACATTAGATAAGCAAGAAGGCAGTCACTACAGTTGGCTAACAAACAGTCAAGGCGCTTTTGAGCGAGACCCCGTGATTGCTCGCCTTGGCGCTAATTCCGCTATTGAAAAATATGTGGTTGGATGGCTAACAACCAATAACAATCAATATCTGCTTGGAGTCATTGACGCGGCAGGCCATTTTCTCATTAATCCTGAAAACGTTTCTACAGCAGGCATCGGGTGGGGCAATCGAGATGACTCGTTCCACACACGATATGATGGCACTGTCTCTTGGGTGCAAGGTGATCCCAATGCACAAACGATTTCCCTGTTTGTTTTTGACCCAGCGCCATTTATGGCACCCTAAAAATGACTCAAACCTTTGGGGGCTTTTTGGTTGTTTACAAAATAACCGGGCAAAAAAGCAAGAAGCTTCTCATGTCATTCCGAGGTCCTCCGAGGAATCTTTCCGCTTCTTTGAGATGAAAGATTCCTCGCTCCGAAGACTTCGCTCGGAATGACATCTACCCGATTAATTTGTTAACCTGCTATGAGACTTCAAAGGTTTCGCTCTGCGCATGACCCTCTCGCTTCCTGCCGATGAGCAGGCTGAAATAAACGGCCGTCGTGAAACCCTGCTGCTGATTTTGGCGGCGGTGTTTGTGGGGATAACGGCCGTTAACATCAGCCTCGTCACCCGCCAAACCATCCACTTAGCCCACTTGTGGGCGCCTCTGCTTTGGCTGGCATTTAGCGGCACCGCCCACTGGCTGCTGCGCCGCGCCAAACCAGTGCACGACCCCTACTTGCTCCCCCTCTTTGCCCTGCTCACCGGCTGGGGGCTAATTCTCATTGACCGCCTCGCCGTCAACTTTTTGCTGCGGCAAGTTGTGTGGGTGGGGTTGGCAACGGCCGTTTTTACCGCCACCGCCATCCTGCCCCCCAACCTGCGCCTGCTGCAACGCTATCGCTACACCCTGCTCATCAGCGGGCTGCTGCTGCTGGCTGCCACCCTGCTGCTGGGGGTCAATCCGTCTGGCTTTGGCGCAGCCCTCTGGCTGCCCGTCCCCTTCACCAGCGGCATCTACTTCCAACCCTCCGAACTGCTCAAGCTGCTGCTGCTCATCTTCCTCGCCAGTTATTTTCATGAGCGCGACACTGTGCTGCAACTCAGCAGCCAGCGCGGCCCCATCGGCGTGCTGCCCTATCTTGGCCCCTTGCTGCTGATGTGGGGGTTTTGCGTGCTTTTGCTGGTGTGGCAGCAAGATTTGGGGGCAGCCACCCTCTTTTTTATCCTCTTCCTCAGCCAACTTTATCTGGCAACGGGCAGCAAATGGTATGTCGTGGGCGGGCTGGGGCTGCTGCTGTTGGCCGGGATGATTGGCTATTTTGCCTTTGACGTGGTGGCACTGCGCGTCAATGCCTGGTGGAACCCGTGGCCCGATGCCGACGGCCGCGCCTTCCAAATTGTGCAGTCGCTTTACGCGTTGGCGGCGGGCGGCGTGGGTGGGCAAGGGGTTGGGCAAGGGTTCCCCGTCTACATCCCCGTTGTCCACTCCGACTTTGCCTTTGCCGCCATTGCCGAGGAATGGGGGCTGGTGGGCAGCTTGAGCGTGGTGGCCTGCTTTGCGCTGCTGGCCCAGCGGGGGTTACGGGTGGCGATGTTGGCAAAACGGCCGTTTTCCACCTACCTCGCTGCCGGAATCACCGTCCTTTTCAGCGCCCAAGCGTTCCTCATCATGGGCGGCGTCACCAAGCTGCTCCCCCTGACCGGCGTAACCCTCCCCTTCGTCAGCTACGGCGGCAGTTCGCTGTTGGTCAGCAGCATCATGGCCGGGCTGCTGGTGCATTTGTCGGCGGAGGAGGGAGGGTAGAGATTGGGGATTGGAGATTGGGGATTGGTCGCTGGGCTAGTGTCAATCTCCAATCCCCAATCCCCAATCTCCCCAAATGATATGTCCCACCGTCTCCAACACCTCAACCAACTCATCCTCGCCAGCTTTGCCGCCATCGCCCTGGCGCTGCTTTTTTGGAGCGTGCTGCGTGGCGACAGCTTGCTGCGGCGCGACGACAACCCTCGTTTGGTGGAAGCCGAGCTTCGCATCCAGCGCGGGGCGATTGTAGACCGCAACGGCACGGTGCTGGCGGTTAACGAGGGTACGCCGCAACGCCAGCTTCGCCGCTATCCGCTGCCGGGGATGGAGCCGGCCGTTGGTTATTACAGCCTCCGTTTTGGCACCAGCGGCGTGGAGCAAAGTTTTGACCCCGTGCTGCGTGGCGACCCGGCCAGCCCGCTGCTGGCGTGGGAACAGCAATTGCTCCATCGGCCACAGGTGGGCGCGGGGGTGCAGCTAACGCTTGATGCGGGGTGGCAACAAACGGCCGTTTCCCAATTCCGCGACCAAACCGGGGCGCTGGTACTGCTAGAACTAAACGGCGATGCCCCCGCCCAAATTCGCGCCCTCGTCAGCCTGCCCGGTTACGACCCTAACCTGCTAGATGAGCAGTTTGACGCGCTGGTGGCCGACGAAACCGCCCCCCTGCTCAACCGCGCCACCCAGGGGCAGTATCAGCCGGGGCTGCTGCTCCAGCCGTTTATCGTGGCCGCCGCTGCCGCCAGCAACGAGCTACAGCTTAACGCCACCGTGGACAACCCCAACCGCCCCGTTCCCATTGGCAGCGTGGTAACGCGGTGCAGCAGCCGCCCGCCGGAGCCAGCTACTTGGGCCGATGTGGTAACGCACCACTGCCCGGCTCCACTGCGCGACCTGGGCGATAGGCTGGGGGCGGCGCGGCTAGACCAGATTTTTGCCGATTTTGGCCTGACCACCCTGCCATTGCTGCCGCTGGCAACGGAAACGGCCGTTTCTGAACCGAGCAGTGACCCCGTTTTGGCGGCTATTGGGCAGGAAAACTTGACGGTAACGCCGCTGCAGTTGACGGTAGCTTTGGCGGCGTTGGGCAATAACGGCCGTTTGCCCACTCTGCAACTGGTGACGGCCAGCGGCAGCGATGCGGCTGGGTGGGAGCCGGTGATTGTGGAGGATGGAGGGAAAACGGCCGTTTCTTCCGCCACCGCCCACGCTGTTGCCCAGGCTCTACCTCAAGACAACGACAGCCTCACCTTTTCCCGCCTCGTCCTTTCTGGCCCCGAAACCAGTAACAACAGTTGGTATCTAGCCCTTGCCCCCGCCAACCAGCCCCGCTACGCCCTCGTCATCGTCGTGGAAAACAGCGACGACCGCAGCGCGGCAGCGGCCATTGGGCAAGCTTTATTGGGAGAAGTATTCAGTAATCAGTAAACAGTTACCAGTTATCCGCGTTCGTCCGTGTTCGTCCGCGTCCTATTTTGGAGAAAATCATGGCCCGACAACCCAAAAACAACCATCGTACCGAGGATACCCGGCTGCTAATTGCCCCGTGTGACCAGTCGGAAAATTTTACCGATACCGACCCCTGGCGCGTGATGCGCGTCATGAGTGAATTTGTGCAGGGGTTTGATGCCCTGGCCGAACTGGGGCCGGCCGTCACTATTTTTGGCTCTGCCCGCGTCAAGCCAGACAACCCCCACTACCAGCAGGCGGTGGAAACGGCGCGGCTGCTGGGCGAGGCCGGATTTAACATCATCACCGGCGGCGGCCCCGGCATCATGCAGGCGGGGAATGAAGGAGCTAAACAGGCCAATGTAACCTCGGTCGGCCTCAATATTGAGCTACCGTTTGAGCAGCATCTCAACCCGTTTGTAGACATTGCTGTGGATTATCGCTACTTTTTTGTCCGCAAGACAATGCTGGTTAAATATGCCCAGGGGTTTGTCATTTTTCCCGGCGGCTTTGGCACCATGGATGAGTTGTTTGAGGCACTGACGCTGGTGCAAACAGGCAAAATCCAAAATTTTCCCATTGTGCTGTTTGACAGCAGCTATTGGGAGGGACTGTTGGGCTGGCTGCGCAGCACCATGCTGCGCGAGGGCAAGGTGTCGGCCTCTGACCTGGATTTGCTAATCGTGGCCGACTCCCCCACCGAAGTGCGCGACATTGTTGTGACTGCTTTGCAGGGAAAAAGCGACCGGGCGGAAAAAGAAGCGGCCGTTCGCGCCATTTTGCAGCAGGTTTACCACGGCCACTAATTTTTGCTATAATCCCGCTCATCAACAATTTCTTGGTTATGCGTCTCGTTTATTCAGGATTTCCTCTACTACAGAGCGATCACGGAGAAAATTTATGTCTTACGAACATCAGCAAACTTTACCCGTTTCTCAGGCGCAGGTGTCGGCCATTTTTACGGCGGCCATGCAGCGCGTTTATTTGTGGATGGCACTTGGCTTGGTGCTAACAGCCA
>JAGQGA010000381.1 GCA_020432595.1 Anaerolineales bacterium
AAAGGCGGCCAGCAAATCGCCCCAGCGGTTTAAATCGAGGGCGTGGCCGTCGGCGGTGAGCTTTAGCCCCAGGCCGCCGCCAATGTTGACAGTGGTGACATCGGGAAGTTGGGAGAGAAAACGGCCGTTTTCCACCAAAATCTGCTTAAAAGTATCCAACTGCGGCGAAAGATAGCCAGACCCGGCGTGAAAGTGAAGGCGCGTAATCGGCATTTCGTATCGCTGCGCCAGCGCCATCGCCTCCGGCAAATGCTCCAGATAAATGCCAAACTTAGTCGTTTTGGCTCCCGCATAATGTAGGGCATCGTTGTAACCCAGCCCTAGCTGCGGGTTAATCCGCAGCCCAATGGGGCGACCGGGACACCGCTCTCCCAAACGGCGAATCGTGCTAAGCGCATCGCAGTTGACCTGAATCCCAGGGTGGCGGGCAATGACATCGAGGTCGGCGTTGGAAACGGCCGTATTTGTGTAGGTAATATCGCTTTCCCGAAACCCCACCTGCCGCGCCAGCAGCAGTTCACTGGGCGAGCAAACATCCACGCCACACTCCCCGTGCAGCCGCAAAAAGGTGAGCAGCGGCAGGAAGCGGTTGGATTTAAGGGCAAAAAACAGCTTGTGCGGCACGCCCCGCGCCGCCAGTACCTCGGCCAGCCGCCGCCAGTTGGCGCGGAAGCGGTGGCTGCTGTAGGCATAGGTAGGGGTGCCGGCCGACTCGGCCAGGGTTTGTAAATCATGTTGTTGCAAGTGCAAACGGCCGTTTACATACCCCAAATCCGGCCGTTGCCACCAAAGCCACGCTTGTGTTGTCATAGTCATCGGGGATTAGAGATTGGAGATTGGCTTTTGCAAACCATACCCCCAATCTCCAATTAACCAATCTCCACGCCTCCCGCCCACAGCAGCCCCCGCCGCTGAATTTCCCGCGCTTCCGGCACGTCAAAATCTTTGGCAACGTGACCCAGCGAAGAGTAGAAAATGCGCCCCTTGCCAAACATCCGCTTCCAAACCACCGGCATCACCGTTCCGGCAATCCAGGGGGCGTATTCGCCGCCAAAGGTTGTCGTTGCCAGCACCTCGTTCGACGGATCAACGTGCATGTAATATTGCTCGGAGTGCATGGCAAAATCAGACAGCCCAGCGGTAATGGGGTCGTCGTGGCTGCCAATGTTGACCCGATAATCAATGATGTTGCCGGGGTGGGCCACCCATTGGCCGCCAATCATCCACTGATAATCCACGTTGTTGCGAAAGGCATCAGCCGTGCCACCGTGCCAGCCGCCGAGGTTGACCCCGTTGCGAACGGCCGTTAACAACCCCTTCTCCTGCTCATGGGTAATCGTTCCCATTGTCCAAATCGGCACCACCAAATCCAGTGCCGCCATTTTGGCAACATCCAGACACACATCCAGCGTATCGGCAATCTCGACTTCAAACCCAGCCTCGCGCAGCAGCGGCGCAAAAATGTTAACACACGCCTCTGGTTCGTGACCCGACCAGCCACCCCAGACCATGAGGGCTTTTTTCATAGTAAACCTTCCTTCTTTTGCAGAGGAGCAGGGGGATTTTTCTCCCCTCGCTCCCCCTCACCCTTCCACCAAAGCCGTTCCCAACGCCACGATGCGGTCAATGGTTGCCCAGTTGCGGTCAAAACGGCCGTTAATCACCAGCACCCCACCCTCCCAACGCACCTCCTCCAACGCCCCCGCTTGCGGCCAAAACGGCCAGCCAGCCAACATCTCCTGCACCATTGGTGTTATGTGCCGTTCCCCCAAGAGCTGATGCGTTGACAACAACAAAAAGCGCGTCTGCCACACCCTATCCCCCATCAGCACCCGCTGCAACCCATGCCTTTCTGGCTCCGCCAACGCCCGCGCCTGCGGCAGCAACAGCAGTGTGCCATAAGGCAATGGTTTGTCATACGTAACCCAACGGAACAAAAAAACGCCTCCCCGCTGCTCCCGGCGTAGTTCCCACACTGCCCCCTGCGCCGTTGTACCTGCCAACCGATATTGCCGCCGCCATCGTCGCCACCACGGCTGCGACTGAAAACGCCACCCCCGTTTTACAGCTTCTGCCTTCCAGGCAAGATAATGTCGCTGACCAGCCAGCCCAATGGCCACCTGCACAACCAGCAGCAGCATAATCAATATAGCAAAAATTTGTTTAAGATCAGCCTGCACCATCCCAACTACGCCTCTCTTGAGGTCAAATTATAGGCTGCACAGGTTGGTCTGCCAAAATTATGTAATCAGCTTTGGATAGCTTAACTGCCCAACGCGGGCATACATTCCAAAAAGCCACTGCCCTGCATCACAAGCTGGTTGCCGCTGGGTTTAAGGACGGTTACCTTAAGTTCGGCCGCTTGCTGGAGATCGCACTGCCCGGTGGTGTTGCCGAATTGCTGGGCAATGGCGGGTGGGAGCAGCAGGTGGGTGGTGTCAAACGGCCGTTCATCCACCCATGTCACTCCCGAATCCACAAACGCCAACTCTACACGAAAGCCAGTCTCGTCGTCATGGCTATCTTGCCAAACCAGACAGGGTGTGGGCGACATGACAAGCATGGCTCCCACCATTGCCACATCCGGCGGGTAAAAGCAGGTAGGTTCCAACAGGTAGCCAGCCAAGAAGTAACGGCCGTTTGCCAACCCCACCACCTGCCCCCCAGCCAAACTCAAATACGCCACATCGGGCGGCAGCACAAACTGCGGCCCACTGGTTAGCGGCGCACTGCTGATGTCGAGCTGCTGCAGGGCGGTGTAACGGACGGCTGGGGTAGTGGCCCAGCCCAGCCGCTCACCAACGGTTTCGGAAAGGGGGAGTTGGCCGCGCCAAACGGCCGTTAATGAGCCACTGGGAAGCAAAAACCCCTCCGGCGGCATTAAATCAAGGCCGCCCTCGTTAGCTGCCAACTCTGGCGGCAGGGAAAAGAGGGCATAATCACCATCGTCAAACAGCACCGTTACCAGCCGCGCTGCCTCCTGCCACACCATTTGCCCATGTTCAAACCGCTGTGCCAGCGCTGGGGAAGCGGCCACCACGTCCAGCGGGCAGGTAGCGGGAGCCGGGGCGAAAAACCAGCCGATTTCGGCACGGCCGGCACACAGCCCGTCCATCCGCTCGGTGGGCAATTTCTCCCCCGTTGTCACATCGAAAAACCAGCTTGCGCCACTGTCGTTGTTCAGCCGCACGCGGGGCGGGCTGGGCCATGCCTGCACGTAGGTTGGCGTTGGCTCCTGGCTTGCCACGGGGGTCAAGGTGTTGGTGGCACGGTTAAAATGGAGCAAGCTGTAGCGGGTCTGCTGGCTGCACGGGGCATGAAACACGCTAACCAAAAGCCCCTGGCCGTCGGGCGACCACACCACATTGCCTGCCTGGGCATCGGGGGCGGCATCAAGCAGCAGCGACTGTTCGGCTCCGCTTGCTACCTCGCGGATGACAAGTAGCTCCCCTTCGGGGCTGTTGCTGGTGAAGGCCAGCCATTGTTCGTCAAGCGAAAGGGCAAAATTGAGGGTGCGGTGGCGCGGCAGCAGTTCCGTTATGGCTCCGCTGGCTAAATCCACCTTGTTGAGATGCGTGCCGTTGATAAACGTCCCACAGCCGTCTACGGCGGCGTTGTCGGTGATGTAGAGCGATTGGCCGTCGGCCGACCAGCGGTAAGGGACAGGCCACTCTTGCCCCAAACCCGCCCCGCGCCATTCCTCCACAATGGTATGGCGCAACGTGTCGCCTACTTCGACCACCTCCAGCAAGACGGCGTATTTTGCCCCGCCAGGGAAGGTTTCCAGTTCGTCACTGCTGGCAGCCACGGCGATAGATTCACCATAGCGTACCTGCCAACGGCCGTTTGGTGAAAGCTCCGTGTGGGCAGCCATTGGCACGGTGAGGGGAGCCAAAATGGCAAGCGGCTCCCCTGGCGGCAAGGGGATGACCGTGCCATCGGTCAAGTCAGCCAAGGCGTGGGCCGCTTGCCCCGCCCCGTCTTGCCAGCCAGTGATGAGATGGGTGTCGCCAAGCCATTGCAGCGGGGGTAGTAGCCCAGCAGCGGGGGCAATGGGCTGGGCGGGTTCGCTATAGGGGAAGGGGACACGGTAGATGGTGGTAGCCGATGGTTCGGCGGCGGCGTAGAAAAAGAGGTCGCCAGTGAGGTTAAAAGTAGGATAATCCACAAAGGCAAGTGGGGCGGGAATGGCGGCGCGGGTGATGCCGTCGGCATCGGCGACGATAATGGTTTGGTCATTAACATAGGCCACCTGCTGTCCGTCGGGGCTGAGATCGCCAATGCAGAAGAAGAGGCCGAGGTCGGTGCAGTCGAGCATTTTTTGCGGGAAGCTGCCGCAGCAGGTGGTGTAAAGGCTGTCATAACGGCCGTTTCTCTCCTCCAACGCGGCCACAGCGGCGGGCTGGTAGGCCAAAAAGAGCTGGTGGTTATCGTAGCCAATTCGCACCAGCTCCACAAAACGGCCGTCGGGCAGGACGATTTCGGGGAAGTCCATCCGTTCTTGGCCGTTGATGTTGGCAATGGTTAGCTGGCTGTGGCTGCTGCCATCGGCTGCACCGCGAACGGCCGTCCAGGCAATGCGGCTGCCGTCGGGGCTGAGGACAAAGCTGTTGATGAGGCTACCGGCGGGGGACTGAGTGAACGGAAGGGACGTAGTTTGGCCGCTGGGGGCGTGGCGCAAAACGGCCGTTTTGTCCTCATTTAAATAATACAGCCCATTTTCACGCATTTGCACCACACCGGTGGTGGTAACAGGCAAGGAGCAGCTTGCTCCCGTTTGTGGGTGGGTGAGGGTTAGCGTGTCGGCAACGGCGACAACCAAAGCGGGACGGGGAATGTCGGGGCAGAAGGTGGTGGGAACTGCGGTGGCAGTTGGCTGAGGGATAGCGGTGGGGGATGGTTCAGGAACGGCCGTTGCCGGGGCAGGCGGTGTAACAACAGCCGGGGCTTCGGTGGCGGCTACAAGTGTTAAGGCGGGCTGAGTGACCGTCGCGGGAGGTGGCTGTGGGTCATTGGGGGGCGCACAGCCTATGAGCAGGAATAAAAGCAGGAAGAATTTTAACCGTTTCATGGTGGCATGATACACAGAGGCATCCAGAGTGGCTCAACGGCAAGCCAGTGTTTTGCATACCGCTTCCATATATTCGCACGCATAATAGGAAGATTGTACCAGCTACAGTAAAATTATCTTGAATAGTATGGTGCAGCAACACAGGTTGGAATACGATACCCTGTATTCTACGGGAAAACGTTGGCATCGTAACGGAATAGGCATCTTGCAAAACAACCATGCACACAACATCTTACCTTCAACTGATTAACGGCCGTTACCAACTCCAAGAAAAACAAGGCTAGGATGTTCTGGGTATTGTCCATCATGCCCACCAATTTGCCTGACAGCATCGTATTCTTCAATCATAGTCAAGGAGGCAAACAATGCCGCACATACAGTCTGCCATTATTTTGGCAGCCGGAATGTCCACGCGATTAAGAGCAGTGTTTGGGGAAAAGCCAAAAGGGTTTCTGCCCTTGGGGGGTAATCCAATCGTTGAACGCTCGATCAATTTGTTACGCTCACACGGTATTCAGCAAATCATTATTGTAACTGGCTATCTTTCTTCGTTTTATGAAGCGTTGCAATCAAAATATAGCGGTGTACAAACAGTCTACAATCCCTTCTATGCTGAATCTGGCAGCATGTATTCTTTGTGGTGCGCTCGCCAATGGGTGCAGGCTC
>JAGQGA010000382.1 GCA_020432595.1 Anaerolineales bacterium
TCAATGCCAATGGACAATGGCAACAGGCGACTGAGTTGAAACAACAGGGGAATGCCCTGCACCGAGGATAAGGCTCCTGATGATCGATTTATATTCACTGCCAGAAACTATCGCAATTTGCCTCACTGGCATGGTGTCTTGGTCAATGACGAACACCTGTTTCTAGGACGAACAAACTGGAAGTTCCCTAATGGAAAGCCAGAGCTAACCGTTGGACAAAACAAATATCGTTATTACAACACGGCCGAAGAACGAGGTGAGGACCGAGTAAAACTTTTTTTGAATTGGCACAAGTATTACACAGAATTTGCCTCTACACTTATATGCAGCATCCCTTCTCAGCGATATGCAACGATAAAGAGCGATAATGACATTAATACCCCATGACCTCTACTACTCTTAGCCATCTACAAAAGATCGATGATCTGCGCCGCGTTTGGCAAACAGAAGACCGCCACTTCACCCCTTGGCTAGCCCAAGAGGAAAATCTGGTGCGGCTGGGCGACACCATCGGCCTCGATTTAGAGCTAGAGGAAACTGAAAAGAACGTTGGCCCCTTCCGTGCCGACATCGTCGCCAAAGATACCCTCACCGACACCTGGGTACTCATCGAAAACCAGCTAGAGCGCACCAACCACACCCACCTCGGCCAACTCCTCACCTACGCCGCTGGACTCAACGCCGTCACCATCGTCTGGATTGCCGACCGCTTCGCCGATGAACACCGCGCCACCCTCGATTGGCTCAACGAAATCACCGACGAATCCATCAACTTCTTTGGCCTCGAAATCGAGCTGTGGCAAATAGCCGATTCCCCCATCGCCCCCAAATTCAACATCGTTAGCAAGCCTAATGAATGGACAAAGACCATAACGGCCGTTCGCCGCCAGTCCACAAAACCTACATCTACGCAGGAACTACAGCTCGAATATTGGCAAGCATTTGTCGTTCGACTAGAGAATCATAAAAGCACTATCAAGAGACGTAAACCAAGTCCTCATTTTGCAATGGATTTCTCGATAGGGCGTGGCGGCTTTCGCTTAACGGCCGTTATCAACACCCGCGAAAAACGCCTAGGCGTTCGGCTTTTTATCAGCAGTGGCGACATCGAAGCCTTCTACCACCTACTTCTCCAGGACAGAGCTACTATCGAAGCCAAAATAGGTTCCCCTTTGGAATGGGTCAACTTACCTAACCGCAAACAAGGCGAAGTCAATCTCTACAACCAAAGCTTTGACCCCGCCCAGCGCAGCCAGTGGCCACAGCAGCACGCCTGGCTCCAGCAAACCCTCGAAGCCTTCCACCATACCTTCTCACCACGCATCAAAGCCCTCAATTCCGACGATTATCAACCTGAAGAAGACCAGATGGGGGAAGTCGATTGATGTCAACAAAAGAACGAGATCAGACACTGTACCGCTTGAGCCGACAATTCTTGCTGCGTCATCCTGAAGTCAATGAAGCTTTGGTTGCCAAATATGAAACGCTCGTGGCTGATATACCAAGATATCATTCGCTTAACGGCATTTATCAAAACCTGCTCGTCTCTGCCCAAAACGCCAATATGCGTGCAGGGGTAATTGGCGGCTCGATTGATAGCGTGGCCAATCTTGGCCCCTTGCTCCACAATTTTGATCCTCACACAACATTCCAAGCGTTTGGGGATAGTGAGCAATGGGAACAGGTACTCGATCTCATCGAGCAAAAATTAAAGCCAAGAGGGCAAGTTCCCCGTGGTTCGCGCAGCATCTGGCCGCGCTATTGTCGCTCCATCCTGTCTGGTGCCCAGTTTTTAGCCAAATTTGAATCTGCCGCTGACTTTTATCAATGGGCAGATTATTTTGATACCGATTCCCGTTCGCGGCTGGCACTCCCCATGCTGCTCGAAGCCGAAATCGAAGGATTTGGCTTTGCCTTGGCCTGTGATTTTCTCAAAGAGCTAGGCTATCTTAATTTTGCCAAACCTGATGTCCATATCCGCGATATTTTGGTTGGCCTACACTTTTGCCCACCTAAAGTCAAAGATTATGCCATCTTGCAAACGATGATCCGTATCGCCGACCATGCCAAGGTAACACCCTATGCGCTTGATAAAGTGCTTTGGCTCATCGGCAGCGGCTATTTTTACGATGATCCCGCCATCGGCAAAGCGGGTCGAATCGGTCAGCAAAAGGATGCCTTCATGGCCTTTGCCTTAGCGCGTTTATAACTCTACAGGAGTATTAACCCATGTCTTTAGCCACACCTCGCATATCAGACATTCAGACGAGCGACTTGCTTTATTACGACCCCAGCCATAAAGATAAATGCTACGGCTTCTGCCAAAAGCGCAACATAGATTGTTTGCCATCAATGATGGATGACTCTATCTACTATCATCGTCAAGAAAACTCTCAATGCTTCCTAGAAACTGAAATAACCTCAGATATAAGGATAGATGGTAACTGGCCAATCTTTCACAACCAAATTTTAAGCAAATTTCAAAATAGCCATCTCTTATTTGTATTTACCTTTGACCAACTAACCGGTGTTCTTCATTTTGCTGATTATGGAAAAGATGTGGTGAGCCTGTATCTCTATCATCTGCTCTTTGCCTATGAACGCAATCTTCGCCAGTTGCTGGCTGCAAAAGGTGAGAAAGATCCGAAGCAAAAAGCTGGTCAGCCCCCATTTCAAACTTGGTACTTAAAAAAGCTACTTACCTATCTATACGATAAGCATCAAATAGATCTTAGCCAAGATATAAACCAACTACGCAATCAAATCATGCATGCACATCAATT
The DNA here is from genome assembly GCA_020432595.1 of Anaerolineales bacterium. Next base: position 2,784 of record JAGQGA010000382.1, read on the forward strand.
AATCGATCAACAGAATTATGATGCCGATGACTACATCTACAAGTTTAGCTCTTTTGAAACTTTCTTTAATCGTGTGCAAGCACTACTTAAAGATATGAAGCGAGTCAACACACTTCTCAAAATTGAAGAGCCAACCTAAACGCGCCAAGGTGGTATGGACACTAGGCCACATGAAAGTGGTTCTTCGTCATAAAAAGTGCAACAGGGTGTGGATTGGCTCTGAGGCTACAATTGGCAGATGTCAACCACAAGCCTTTTACCACTCATATTCTCCAATCTGGTCATTGTCGAAACCGTCATGACTGACACGAAATTGCTCATCTCCACTCAAGCAAGGGCTACACCAGCACAATGTCCCAAATGTGGTGTTGTCTCAAGCCAGTACCACAGTAGCTATTTTCGCTATGTGCAGGATACGCCTATCGGTTTATGTCTTGTTTGGCTGCAGATCACAGTGCGTCGCTTTCGCTGTGCTAACCCGAACTGCCAGCAACAGACATTTTCAGAGCAGCATCCTGACCTGGTGAGCCGCCGATGTCGGCGTACAAAGCGACTGTTGAGCAATCTGGTGCAGATAGGGCTAGCTCTTGGAGGTGCCGCTGGTGCGCGGTTAGCAGTCAAGTTAGCCATGGCGGTATGGCGGTAAGCACATCTACCTTGTTAAGAACCCTCCATCAATTGGAAGCACCAGCAATTGAAACACCTCGTATCATCGGTATTGACGATTGGGCTTTCCGCAAGGGACGCAACTATGGCACGATCATCATTGACCATGAAACAGGCAAACCCATTGATTTGTTGCCAGAACGGGATTGCGAAACGGTCAAACAGTGGCTTGAACAGCAGCCCAGTATCGAAGTAGTCACTCGTGACCGTTCCGGCGAGTATCGAGAGGCTATTACACAAGCACTGCCCGATGCCATCCAGATCGCTGACCGATGGCATTTGCTCAAGAATTTGCGTGAAACGGTTGAACGTCATCTGTCTCGTCGGTATAAAGCCGTACGGCAATTGGTTACCAAAGGAAGTGTTTTGGCTGATAGTCAACTAGGTGAGACATCTATTAGCTCTACATGTCGCCGCTATGCACCTGGCCCAACCCGTGAATTGCTCCACCAGGCGCGTACGGAAAAGCGAGAGGCTTTATTTGCGGCTGTCCAGCAACGGTATGCTCAAGAGTATAGCAACGTTTTTTGGCGGAAGGAGTTGTAAAGGAAGAGGTGAAAACATGAGTGACATAATGAGTCGAGCCGAGCGCAAAGCTGCCTACATGAGCTATGCCGAAGAACTGTTTGAAGACATGGAAAATTGGTACGATAAGCATCCGACAGCGACATTTGAGGCCATCGAAGAACAAGCCCGGAAAAGTCGGCGGCAGTTAATGGGACGAAGCCTGACCATCTTTGTCAACGGGCGGGATGAGGGCAAACAGCTAGAGCTGCCTCAGTGTCATGAATGTGGAGCGAAGATGAAATACAAAGGCACATTCGAGAAAACAATTTATGGGGTTGAAGGAGAAACGAGGCTTAAACGCGCCTACTATAGCTGTCCCAACCAGTGTCAAGGGACAGCTTTTTTTCCCTCTGGATCAGAAGCTGGGCTTGAGAAGTGACCATTGGAGCGGAGGGATGGCGCGAATCACAACGCGACAAGGGCTGATGGGAAAATCGTTTGGCCTAGCTGCTGAGGCAGTCAGCGATGCGGTGGGCTGTTCAATCTCTAGAGAAAGTGTGCGTCAAGTAACACAAGGGTGGGGTGGGCTGGTGGAAGAAGCTCGGCAAGAACTGGTTGAGGCTGTTTTTGACCCCCTACGAGCCGAACCAGCTATGCCAGTACCGGTTAAGCCCATTGTGAAGCAAGCGACACTGTCTAGTGATGGAGGGATGATTCACATCAGAGGCGAAGGTTGGAAAGAGGTGAAAATGACGGTTATCTCTGCCGTGCGACCCAAAACAGCAGCAGAATTGGTGCCGCCAACAGACAGCCGACGGTATGCGCCCTATGAACCACAGATGATGATTGAAAATCATAGTTATCAAGCGGGTCTGTGGGATGCCGACACGGCTGGGCAACATCAATATGTAGAAGCGTTACGCCGCCAGGTGCCTGAGTGCTATAAAGTCAGTGCCGTCGCTGATGGTGCGCGTTGGATTGAACGGATTACGACAGAAAACTTTCCTGATGTTGTGCAAATTGTTGACTGGTATCATCTCACAGAGAAAATCTGGTTCATCGGTAGCCATTATTTCCCGCAAGCTGACCGACGATGGCAGTGGGTTAATCGCCAGTTAGATGCGCTCTGGTTAGGGGATACAGAAGGTGTCATTGCCGCTCTGAATCAACTCCCACCCACTGAGGATGAACAAGTTGCCTCAGCTTTAGGTTATGTTGACAACCAGCAAGAGCGTTTGGCTTACCATCGCTACCGTATTGCTGGCTATCCCATTGGCAGTGGCTGTGTGGAAAGTGGAATCAATACAGTCGTTCACCATCGCCTCAAAACCCAAGGTAGGGGATGGGAACGTGACAATGCTCAAGCCATGTTAGCCGCTCTGAGCGAATTACATAGCGACCGTTTTGCGTCTTCTTGGCACTCCCTTTAATAAGGCCAATTTTCCTTGCAATACTCGGTTGGCTAAAGCGGGCCAAGTGTTACGGTTATTCACAACCACAAACATCGCCCCAGAAACACCATTTGCGGTTGTAAAGGCCAATGCATTTGCAATCGTTCCAGAAAATGAACTGGAGCGGATGGCCTCTTCCCTCATCCAGCAGGCCACGGTTGACGAAACAAAATGGCAGTGGGAGTACTTCGACGAACGCCATATGGAATTTAAGCGGCGGCTACGTCCGATCCTGCGTGTGCTAACCTTTGAATCATTGTCGACCGATGTGCCTTTGCTTGACGCTATCTGTTTTGTACAGAAGGCACTCCA